>NZ_JBEYHA010000007.1:0-169690 GCF_040635075.1 Nocardiopsis sp. NPDC007018 | reverse complement strand
AACGCTCGGCTGGGATACCCCAGCCGAGCGCCTCGCCAAGCTGCTCACAACGAGCAACTGACCTTACGTGTTGCGACGACTCCTAGAATTCGCCCTGGTGTGACGGCCCCTTCGACGTGTGCTCGCTCCGGGGGGTGCGCTCAGGAGTCCGGGGGTGGGCTCAGGAACAGGTGACCTCGTCCTCGGCCGCCGAGGTGGTGTCGACGTCGCCGAGCGGGGCGCCGGACCCCCCGCCCGACTCCGCGCCGCCCGTGGCGAGTCCGTCCCAGTCGGCACCGCCCATGACGAGTTCCAGCTCGTCCCCCAGGGAGGGCTCCTCCACGACCTCGGCGACCGACAGCGCGGAGGCCAGCACCTCGGCGTGCTCGGCCCGGTCCGGACCGTGGTAGACCGTGGTCGTGTCGGGGGCCCGCACGTCCGGGTTGGTGGACTCGGTCACCACGAAGCCCTCGGCCACCAGGAGCTCCTGCACCTGGCTGCCCCGGCCGTTGATCCCCGTGTTGTTGAGGACCCGCAGGGAGACCTCGGAGGGCTCGGGCCCGCCGTCGTCCTCGGCACCCGACTCCTCGTCGTCGGCCGGGCCCGTGGTGAGCTCGCCCGCGGCCACCGCCGCGAACAGCTCCTGCGCGGGCCCCTCCTCCAGCGCGACCTTGTTGGGGTTGGCCGCGTAGTCGACAACGGGCGCGGTGACCATGTTCATCCGCCCCAGGTCGACCTCGCGCATGGCCACGGCCAGTTCGGTCATCTTGTCGTTGGTGAGGTTCTCGTCGGTCACCAGACTGTCGGTGACCGAGTCGAGGAAGCCGTAGAGGGAGCTCGGACTCGACAGGATCTCCCCGCTGGTGACCTCGCGCAGGATCGCGCCGATCATCCGCTGCTGGTTCTCGATCCGGTCCAGGTCGCTCCTGGACTCCGTGCTGTCCCTGGAGCGGGCCAGGCCCAGGGCCTGCTCCCCGTCGAGCCGCTGCGTCCCGGCGTCCAGCACCAGGTGCGCCTTGGGGTCGTCGATCGGCTCCGGGACGCACATCTCGATGCCGCCGATGGAGTCCACGATGTTCTCGAACCCGGCGAAGTCCACCAGGACCATGTGGTCGAGGTGGATGCCGGTGACGGTCTCCACGGTGTTGCCCTGGCAGTCCATGCCGCCGTAGGTCATGGCGTGGTTGATCTGGTCCACGCCCCCGGCCCAGCCGTCACCGCTCTCGTTGGCCTCGCACGGCGGGATCTCGACCATCGTGTCGCGGGGCAGGTTGACCATGGTCACCCCGCCCTGGTCCACGTCGATGCTGACGACCACCAGGACGTCGGGGCGGACGCCGTGGAGCTCGTTGTAGCTGGCGTCCTCGCCCGCGCGCTCGTCGGTTCCCAGGAGCAGGATGTTGTGCAGCCCGTCCACCTGGGCGGGGCGGTCGCCCCACCCGTCGGTGTTGATCTCGGCGGTGTCGATGGCGAACACGTCCTGGTAGACGCCGTAGCCGGCCAGGCTTCCGACGATGACCACGCCGGTCATCCCGCACGCCGCCCACTTGCCGAGACTCATCCCGGCGGCGGCCGTAGACACGTTTCTTGGGGCCAAGGGGACACCTGCGATCCGTTCTGTGACTGGGAGGACTCGCCCGAAGGGGTCGTCACGGGACGCTCCCCGTGACTACTCGGACGTAACCCCCCGGATGGTACCGGAACGGTCTCGGTACGTCGGACCGCGTCGCGCCCCGCCCCGTGCGCACGAGCAGGGGCGCCGGGCGGGACCGTGTCCGCCCGACGCCCCCCCCTGACGCCTCGGTCGCCCTCTAGCAGGCGCTCTCCTGCTTCTCGGCGGTCACGCCGCCGAGGTCGTCGGTGATGGACAGGTCACTCTCGGACGAGGACGCGCCGAAGCCCTCCCAGTCGGACCCGGCGACCAGTTCGAGGGTTTGCTCCAGCCCCTCGGTCTCCTCCACCGTGGCGTTGGTGAGGGTGCCCGCGAGCAGCCTCGCGGCCGCCTCGTCGCCGGGCCCGTGGTAGACCGTGGTCGCCTCGGGGGCGCGGGTCTCGGGGTTACCGACCCCGGTGACCACGAAGCCGTCCTGGACCAGCACCGCCTGGATCTCCAGAGCCAGACCCTCGACCGCGGTGTTGTTCACGACCTGGACCGAGACGTCGCCGGGCTCCACCGCGTCGGCCCCGTCCCCGTCGTCGTCCTTCTTCCCGTCGTCCTTGCCGCCCGCCAGGTCCACGCCGTTGTTGATCGCCTCGAACAGCTCCGAGGCGGAGGGCTCGCGCATGATGATGCGGTTCTGGTCCGCGGGGTGGGCGCCGTTGGGGACCGTGACGAACTGGACCCGGTCCAGGTCGACCTCGCGCATCGAGATCGCGATGTCGGCCATGGTGTCGACGGTCAGGTCCTCGTCGGTGGTGATCGAGTCGGTGACCGCTCCCAGGAACCGGGTGATGGTGACCGGGCTGGTCATGACGTCGCTGCTGAGCACCTCGCGCAGCATCGCGCCCATGAACTCCTGCTGGCGGTCGATCCGGGACAGGTCGCTGCCGTCCCCCTGCGAGTAGCGGGAGCGCACGAACCCGAGCGAGTCCTCGCCGTCCAGGGTCTGGAGTCCGGCCTCCAGGACCAGGTGGGCCTTGGGGTCGTCCACGGGCTCGGGGATGCACATCTCCACCCCGCCGATGGCGTCCACCATGTCCTTGAAGCCGACGAAGTCCATCATGAGGAAGTGGTCCAGGTGCACACCGGTGACCTGTTCGACCGCCTTCCACTGGCAGCCCACCCCGCCGAAGGTCATGGCGGAGTTGATCATGCCCTGTTGGGCCTGCATGCCCTCGTACCCCTCCACGGCCTCGCAGCCGGGCAGGTCGACCATGAGGTCACGCGGCAGGTTCACCAGGGTGGCGGCCCCGCTGTCCACGTTGACGCTCGCGATGAGCATCGTGTCCGGACGCTCGCCCTCGACCTCTCCGTACTCGGCGTTCTCGCCGGAGCGCACGTCCGATCCGATGATGAGGATGTTCATGACGCCCTCGACGCTCGTGGGCCGGTCCCACTCGTCGGTGTCGACCTGGGCGGTCGTGATGTTGCCGATCAACCCCTGGTACCAGCCGTACCCTCCCAGGCTGGCGATGATGGCCAGTGCGGTCGCGACACACGCGATCCACTGTCCGGGGGTCAACCGCGCGGCGCCCAAGGCGCCGGAGTTGCGTGGGGCGGAGCGTCTACCAGCCATGCGAACCTTCGAGGTGCGAGGAGACCGTGAGGGGGCGGGGTCGGGGCGCCCGGGGCGTGTGTGCGAACGGCGCACCCGTGCGAGCGGTGGGGCGTCGGCGTACGGTGCGCGGCCCGAGGTCGCGGGTCCCCGCGGGAATGCCGTGAACGGATGCTAACAGCAGCTCGGCACGGGTGCGCACGCGTGTGCGCGCCGCGCACCCGGAAGGCGGGGTCGGGAGCGCCTGATCAGAACCGGGTGGCCACGGTACCGGCGGCGCGGTCGTGCAGGCCACGGGTATCGCGGTCGTAGACCACGGCCGGGATCACCAGGCACAACAGCAGTGTGCGCACGGCCATGGACGCGAACCAGGGCCAGGAGCGCTCACCGGTGGCGGTGATGCCCACCCCCACGAGACGGCGGCCGACGGTCGTGCCGAACAGGGTGAGCAGGAGGAGGTTCATCGCCGCGAACACCACCAGCGTCGACATGGTCGTGAAGTTGGTCAGGGCGATGGCCTCCGGGTCGCCTCCGGCGGCCGCGGCGGCGGCCAGCTCCTGGCCGATCAACCCGAGACGGATCGCGGCCCAGACGAGCATCGCGGACAGGGCCCAGTCGAGGGCGAGACCGACCAGGCGGCGCATGACCCCGGGCACCGAACCGCTCCCGTCCTCGGGCAGACCCAGCCGGTTGCCTCGGTAACGGAAGTCGTCTTCGGAGACCGTGGGGGCGCCGCTCCGGCTCTTGTCGCTCATGTTTTTCACGGTATCCGCCCCGCGTCACCCCCCGCGCTCGGGCCCGCCCGGGCACGGTGACACGCCCCCGGAGGCGGCGTGGCGCCGGTCACTCCGCGAGGCTCCCGAACACCGGTTTGGCCCTGAAACAGGCGGAATCACCGGTACGGGACCACTGGTCCACCCGGGCGACGAGGTCCGTAACATGCAGGAAACAATCGAGACACGGCGTGGAAATCACGCACTTCTAGCTTCGAAGACGAAGCCGGGAGACGGCGCGTGGTTCGACACGACCGCGACGACGCGGGCGCGAACCCGCCGTCTCAGCTATCTGCACGGAGGTTCCGTTTTGTTCAGCAGCGTCGACGAGGTGCTCGCCTACATCCGAGACGAGGACGTCAGGTTCCTCGACGTCCGGTTCACGGACCTGTTCGGGGGCGTGAACCACGTTACCCTCCCGGTCGAGAACGTGGACGAGTCCACGTTCACCGACGGTCAGATGTTCGACGGTTCCTCGATCCGCGGCTTCCAGGCCATCCACGAGTCCGACATGCTGCTGCTGCCCGACCTGGGCACCGCCGTGCTGGACCCGTTCCGCAAGCACAAGACGCTGAACATGACGTTCTTCGTCCACGACCCGCTCACGCTGGAGTCGTACAGCCGCGACCCGCGCAACGTCGCCCGTAAGGCCGAGGCCTACCTCAAGGGTTCGGGCGTGGCCGACACGGCGTTCTTCGGCCCCGAGGCCGAGTTCTACATCTTCGACGACGTCAAGTTCGAGACGCGTGCGAACACCGGCTACTACGAGATCGACTCGATCGAGGGCGCCTGGAACACCGGGTCCTCGATCGAGGGCGGCAACCGCGGTTACCGTCCGCGCTTCAAGGGCGGCTACTTCCCCGTCGAGCCGGTCGACCACTACAGCGACCTGCGCTCGGACATGGTGCGGGCGCTGATCGAGTCGGGCATCGAGGTCGAGCTCCAGCACCACGAGGTCGGCACCGCGGGCCAGGCCGAGATCGGCATCAAATTCGGCACGCTGCTGGAGCAGGCCGACAAGGTCCAGCTGTACAAGTACATCGTGAAGAACGTGGCGAACGAGGCGGGCAAGACCGCCACGTTCATGCCCAAGCCGCTCTTCGGCGACAACGGCTCGGGCATGCACTGCCACCAGAGCCTGTGGAAGGACGGCGCCCCGCTGTTCTTCGACGAGGCGGGCTACGGCCAGCTCTCGGACACGGCCCGCCACTACATCGGCGGTCTGCTCAAGCACGCCTCGGCACTGCTGGCGTTCACCAACCCGACGGTGAACTCCTTCCACCGCCTGGTGCCGGGCTACGAGGCCCCGATCAACCTGGTCTACAGCCAGCGCAACCGCTCGGCCTGCATCCGCCTGCCGCTGACCGGGTCCAACCCGAAGGCCAAGCGCATCGAGTTCCGGGTGCCCGACCCCTCGGCCAACCCGTACCTGGCCTTCTCGGCCATGCTGATGGCCGGTATGGACGGCATCAAGAACAAGATCGAGCCGCCGGAGCCGGTCGACAAGGACCTGTACGAGCTGCCCCCGGCCGAGGCCGCGGCGATCGAGACGGTCCCGGCGTCCCTGGATGCCGCCCTGGAGGCCCTGGAGGCCGACCACGAGTTCCTGCTGGAGGGCGGGGTCTTCACCAAGGACCTCATCGAGACCTACATCGACTACAAGCGCACCGAGGAGATCGACTCCCTGCGTCTGCGCCCCCACCCGCGCGAGTTCGAGCTCTACTACGACATCTAGGCGACACCCCCTCGGGGCCGGTATCCAGTTCGGGTACCGGCCCCGAGCCGGTTCCGGGGCCGGGCTCCCGGGACGGCTACCGTGGACGCGTGGCATGGGACGGAAAGAGCAACATGACAGCGGGAGCACTCGCTCGGCGCGGCTTCAGTGACAGCACCCGGGCCCTGCGGCTGGTGGAGGAGGCCGGGCTGGACGCCCGGGCCGACACCGAGGTGATCGGCGCCCTCGCGGCCGCCGCCGACCCGGACCAGGCTCTGCTGGGGCTGCTCCGGCTGTTGGAGGCCGCACCGGACCCGGAGGAGGTGCGCGCGGCCCTGCGGGACGAACGGGACCTGCGGACCCGGCTGAGCCGGGTCCTGGGTGCCAGCACCGCGCTCACCGACCACCTGGTGCGCCACCCCGGTGACTGGCGCGAGCTGCGCGGGGCCGACGCGGCGCGCACACCGGACCGTGAGGAGCTGCGCCACGGGCTGCTGCACACCGTGGGCGCGCGGCCCGACGACGCGGCGCCGGTGGCCGACCTCTCCCTGGGGGAGGGCGACGACGGCGACCCCGTCGAGGCGCTCCGGCACACGCTGCGGGTGGCCTACCGCCGCCGGGTCCTGCGGTTGGCCGGACGCGATCTGACCGGCGTCAACACCGTCGAGGAGGTCGCCGCCGAACTGTCGGACCTCGCCGCGGCGCTCCTGGACGCGGCCCTGGCGCTGGCCCGCGCGGAGGCTCCCGAGGACGCGGCGCTGTGCCGTCTGAGCGTGATCGGCATGGGCAAGTGCGGGGGCCGCGAGCTCAACTACGTCAGCGACGTGGACGTGGTGTTCGTGGCCGAACCCGCCCCGGGCGACGACGGGCTCCCCGCCGACGACCAGGAGGCCCAGCGGGCCGCGACCCGGCTGGCCACGGCGATGATGCGCGTACCGGCGCAGACCGACGCCGAGGGCACCCTGTGGGAGGTGGACCCGGCGCTGCGGCCGGAGGGGCGCAACGGTCCGCTGGTGCGGCCGCTGTCCGGGCACCTGGCCTACTACGAGCGCTGGGCCAAGACCTGGGAGTTCCAGGCCCTGCTCAAGGCCCGGCCGATCGCCGGGGACGTGGCGCTGGGCCGCTCGTACGCGGAGGCGATCGCCCCGCTGGTGTGGGAGGCCTCCGCCCGCAAGGACTTCGTGGAGGACGTGCAGGCCATGCGCCGTCGCGTGGTGGCACACATCCCCGCGGGCCAGGCCGAGCACGAGCTCAAGCTGGGTCCGGGCGGCCTGCGCGACATCGAGTTCTCGGTGCAGCTGCTCCAGCTGGTGCACGGCCGCTCGGACGACCGGCTGCGCTCGGGCAACACCCTGGAGGCCTTGACCGCGCTGTCGGAGCACGGCTACGTGGGCCGACGGGACGCGGCCGGCCTGGCCGACGCCTACCGCTTCCTGCGCCGGGTGGAGCACCTGCTCCAGCTGGAACGGCTGCGCCGGACCCACCTGATGCCCGACCCCAAGGCGCCCGACGGCCCGGCACGGCTGCGGCAGCTGGGCCGCGCGCTGGGCTACCCGACCGACGCCGAGAGGGAGCTGACCGGCGCCCGCAAGCGGGTGTCGGCAGAGGTGCGCCGCCTGCACGAGAAGCTCTTCTACCGACCGCTCCTGAACGCGGTGGCGGCGCTGCCCGAAGACGAGATCCGGCTCTCCGCCGACCAGGCGGTGGAACGGCTCGGCGCCCTGGGGTTCGTCGACCCGCGCGGGGCACTGCGTCACCTGGAGTCGCTCACGTCGGGGCTGTCACGGCGGGCCGCCATCCAGCGCACCCTGCTGCCCGTGATGCTGGGCTGGTTCGCGGACTCCCCCGACCCGGACGCCGGGCTGCTCGGCTTCCGGCAGGTCAGCGATGCCCTGGGCACCACCCCCTGGTACCTGCGGCTCCTGCGGGACGACGTCCGGGTGGCCGAGCGGATGGCGTGGCTGCTCGGGACCAGCCGGTACGTGACCGAGCTGCTGCTGCGCGCCCCCGAGGCGGTGGCGATGCTGGGCGACGACGCCGACCTGCGGCGGCGGGAGACCCGGACGCTGATGGCCGAGGCCGACGCCGCGCTGCGCCGGTACGACACCCCGGAGGAGGCGGTGTCGGCGGTGCGCGCGCTGCGCCGCCGGGAGCTGCTGCGTACGGCCGCCGCCGACCTGCTGGGCGTGTGCTCGGTGGAGGAGGTGGGCCGGGCGCTCACCGGGATCGCGGCGGTGACCATCGACGCGGCGCTGCGGGCGGCCTACACCAAGGTGGTGGCCGAGTCCGGCGGCGAGGAACTCACACGGGTGTGCGTGGTCGCGATGGGCCGGTTCGGCGGCGGGGAACTCACCTACGCCAGCGACGCCGACGTCATGTACGTGCACGACCCGATGCCGGGGGTGGACACGGACGCGGCCACCAGGCAGGCCATGGCGATCGTGCGGGAGCTGGCCCGGCTGCTGGAGATGCCGCAGGCCGAACCGGCGCTGAAGGTCGACACCGACCTGCGCCCGGAGGGCCGCAGCGGCCCGGTGGTGCGCACGCTGGACTCCTATGCCGCCTACTACGGGCGCTGGTCCCAGGTGTGGGAGAGCCAGGCGCTGTTGCGGGCGCGGCCGATCGCCGGGGACGAGGGACTGCGTTCGGCGTTCGTGGCGCTGATCGACCCGATCCGCTACCCGAAGGGCGGGGTCTCCCCCTCCGCGGTCGTGGAGATCCGCAAGCTCAAGGCCCGGATGGAGGCCGAGCGGCTGCCGCGCGGCGCCGATCCGACCCTGCACACGAAGCTGGGCCGGGGCGGGCTGTCGGACGTGGAGTGGGTGGCGCAGCTGGTGCAGTTGCGGCATGCCCACGAGTTCCCGGACCTGCGTACCCCGCAGACGCTCCCGGCCCTGGGCGTGGCGGTGGCGCACGGTTTCCTGGCCGCGGACGACGGTGTGGCGCTGGAGCGGTCGTGGCGGCTGGCCTCTCGGGTGCGCGGCATGGTGATGTTGGTGCGCGGCCGGGCCGGTGACTCGATCCCGCACGATCCCCGGGTGCGCGCGGCGTTGGCCCAGGCCATGGGGTACGGCGCCGACGAGGACGACTCGGACGGCGACGGCACGGCAGAGGAGGAGGGCCCGGCGGTGGAGGGCCCCGAGCCGGAGGGACCGGCGGAGCAGCTGACCGAGGCCTACCTGCGCACCACGCGGCGGGCGCGCGCGGTGATGGAGCGGGCCTTCTACGACGACTGAGCGGCGCCCCCGGCGGGGAGCGTGACCGTGACCGCGAGCCCCCCGCCCCGATCGGCCCCGCGCGGGCGCACGTCGAGGGTGCCGCCGTGCACCCTGGTGACCCGGTCCACCAGGGCCAGGCCGAGACCGTGGCCCTGGCCGGTTCCGACCCGACCCGCGCCCCGGAGGAAGGGTTCGCGCAGGCGGGCGGCGGCCTCCGGCGTGTACACGGCGCCGGTGTTCTCCACCCTCAGGACGGCGTCACCGGTGCGGGGGTCGCGCCCGGTGGAGACCAGGGCGGTGCGCGCTCCGTCCGGTCCGGGGGTGTTGTGGCGCAGGGCGTTGCGCACCAGGTTCTCGGCGAGCTGGGCGAGGAGCGCGGTGTCGCCGACCGTCGGGGCGGGGTGGAGCGCGCGCTCCACCCGAACACCCCGGCCCAGCGCCTCCTCCTCGCCCTCGTCCACGGCGTCGCGGGCCAGGGCGGCGAGGTCGACGGGGGCGGACACGGCGGTGACGGCGTTGGCGTCGGCCAGCCGCAACAGCGACTCGGTGAGGCCGATCGCCCGCGCGTTGGTGAGGTCCAGCCGTTCGAGCAGGCGCGGGTAGTCCTGTCCCCCGGGGTCGCGCCGGGCCACGTCCAGGAGGGTGGCGTTGACGGCGAGCGGAGTGCGGAGTTCGTGGGAGGCGTTGGCGGCAAACCTCTCCTGGGCCTCGAAGGCGTCCTGGAGGCGGTCCAGCATGTGGTCGAAGGCGTCGGCGAGCTGCCGGAACTCGTCGTTGCGGCCGGTGAGCGCCACCCGGTGCCCCAGGTTCCCGGTCGCGGCGACCAGGACGGCGTCGTTGATCCGCTGGAGGGGGCGCAGCACCCACCCGGACAGGAACCACCCCCCGACCAGCCCGAACACGGCCAGGACCAGGAGGACGCCGCCGGAGACCCGGACCAGCGCCTCCAGGATCTGGGGCCGGGCGGGAACGGGTTGTCCCAGGTCGCTGGGGTTGGCGGGGGTGAGCGGGTAGTTGGGCACGTACCGCACGACCACGTACACCCCGGCCAGCACGGCCAGGCCCGCCACGACCAGGAAGAACGCGTACCCCAGGGTGAGGCGCAGGCGGGCGCTGACCCGCACCGGCGCGCCGTTCACACGTCCGCTCCGGGGGCGACCAGACGGTAGCCCACCCCGGGGACGGTCACGATCGGGTCCGGATCGCCGAGCACCCGGCGCAGCTGCGACACCGTCACCCGGGGCGCGCTGGTGAAGGGGTCGGCGTGTTCGTCCCACACCTTCTCCAGGAGGGTCTCGGCGCTCACCGCTCCCCCGTCGGCCCGCATGAGCAGTTCGAGGACGGCGAACTGCTTGCGTGGCAGACGCAGGTAGCGGCCGGAGCGGTAGGCCTCCCTGCGGTAGGGGTCCAACCTCAGGTCGCCGCTCACCAGCACGGGCGGGACGGCTGCCGTGGGGCGCCGGGCGAGGGCGCGCAGGCGCACGACCAGCTCCTCGACGGCGAAGGGTTTGGTGAGGTAGTCGTCGGCGCCCAGGGAGAACCCGTCCACCTTGTCCCGGAGCCGGGTGGCGGCGGTCAGCATGAGCACGCGGGTGCCGGGGTGGTCGCGGGCGATGACGGCGCACACCTGGTCTCCGTGGGTCCCGGGGAGGTCGCGGTCGAGGACCACCACGTCGTAGTCGTTGACGCCGATCCGCTCCAGCGCGGCGTCGCCGTCCAGGGCCACGTCGGCGGCGATGGCCTCGTGGCGCAGTCCCGCCTGGAGGGCTTCGGCCATGAAGACCTCGTCCTCGACGACCAGTACGCGCATGTGGTTCCCCCGTCACTCGGTCGGCGGCCCAGTCTAGGCGGATGGGGTGTTGCGGAAGTGTTGGATCGGCGGCACACATCGGCGCAACGTCGTCCCTGGTGACCTGGGTCCTCGGTGCCGGACACGGGGTCCGGGCCGGTGAGGGGGGCGTGCCATGGGGAGTCGACCGACCGTTCTGACCGCCGCCGCGGTCACGGCCGCGCTGTTGCTCGCGGGCTGCGCGACCGCCGGGGCCGGTGACGGCGCGGCGGGTGGGGGCGGGTCCTCCGGGGGGCCGTCGGGGCGCACCTGGTCGGAGAGCCTGCCGGTCACACGGCTGAGCCCGTTGGGCGACGACGACGGCTACGTGCCCGAGGGCGGCGGTCTGGACCCGGGTGACGACGTGCCCGCCCTGTCCGGGCTGGACCCCGAGCTGTTGGCGGCGGTGCGCGAGGCCGCGGCGGCAGCGCTGGAGGAGGACGGGATCGGCACGGTGGTGACCAGCGGCTGGCGAAGCGAGCGCTACCAGCGGTTCCTGCGGGACGCGGCGGTGGAGGTGTACGGGAGCGAGGAGGAGGCGGCCCGGTGGGTGGCCTCCCCGGAGGACTCGTCCCATGTCACAGGGGCGGCGGTGGACGTGGGCCGCACCGACGCGGCGTACTGGTTCGCCCGGCACGGGGCGCGGTTCGGCCTCTGCCAGACCTACGCCAACGAGGTGTGGCACTACGAGCTCGCGGTGGAGCCCGGCGGGACCTGCCCGGCGCCGCTGGAGGACGCCTCGGCGGAGTGAGCCGGACCGGGCACCCCCGAGGGGGCGGGGGTGCCCGGCGGTCTCAGCGCTGCCCCCAGGTGACGGCGGCGGCCGGGCCGACCCGGTTGTCGCCGGGCTCCCAGTCGGCACCGCCGCCCGGGGACACCCGGACCAGCTTCCATTCGGTGTCGGGGCCGAGGGCGACCCGGCCCGACCACTGCGGGTAGGTGGACGCGTCGGTGCTCAGCGGGGCGCCGTCGGCCGGGTTCCAGGACCCCAGCTCGGGCGTGGAACCGACCACGTACACCTCCTGCCCGGGCACGGTCTCGACGGTCGCGGTGAGGGTGTCGGGGTCACCGGGCTCACCCGGGTCGCCGCCACCGCAGTCCTGCTCGCACTCGCCGCCCACGTGCAGTGCCAGGGCGCCGTCGGCGGGGACGGTCGCGCTGATCCGGCCGCCGGAGACGGTGGCCCCGCCGGGACCGGAGGCGTTGTCGTACTCGCCATCGGGGAGCGAGGTGGGAGCGGTCAGCGTCCAGGGGTCGCCGGAGGCGTTGAAGGCGGCGAACCCGGCCTCGCCCCGGTCGAAGGCCACACGGGAGGAGCCGTCGCGGAGCCGCTCGGTGATCCCGGTGCCGCCCACAGCGGCGCGGAACGCGACCATGCCGCTGACGGCCTCGTTGCGGTGCTCGCAGACCCACTCGGCGCTGGAGCAGTCGCTGTCCGCGGTGATCCACCCCGCCGGATTGCCGTCCTGGCCGCCGGTGCTGGGCGGCCCCTCGGTCACGTTGCCCTCGAAGTCGTAGCTCGACATCACCACGGGGGTGCCGTAGGGGTGCGCGAGCATGAAGGCGGTGGCGAGGTAGTAGCGGCCGCCGTCCACGTAGGTGAGGGTCGGCTCGTAGCGCTGGGTGTCGTGGTTGTCGACGAAGACCACGGCCTCGTCGGAGGTGAGCCCGCCGTGGTCGGGCATGTCGGTGAGGCCCGCGATGTCACCGTTGGCGAAGCCCGAGGCGACCGAGCGCTTGTAGTCGAAGTTGGTCACCTGGCCGTAGGGCGTGTAGGCGGTGTAGGGGATGGTCTGGTCGCCGTAGACCTCGTGGAAGACCCTCGGGGCGCCGCCGAAGCCGGGCACCTCGTCCAAGGCCCCGATGATGGCGCCCATGTCGTCCTCGGGGACGTGCTTGGAGGCGTCCACCCGGAACCCGCCCACGCCCATGGCGACCAGCCCGTTGAGGTAGCGGACGATCTGGTCGCGGACGTGCGTGGAGCCCGTGTCCAGGTCGGCCAGGTCGAGGAGCTGGCAGTTCTGCACCTCGTCCTTGTCGTTCCAGTTCTCGATGGTGTCGTAGCAGGGGCCGAAGTCGCCGTAGGAGTAGGCGGCCGTGCCGTCGCCGAACAGGTCGGGGTACTCGTAGCGCTCCCATCCGGTACCGGCGCTGCCGGTGGAGGGGCCGTCGCTGGGGCCGGTCATGTGGTTGACGACGGCGTCCACGTAGATGCGCACGCCGTTGTCGGCGCACGTGGAGACCATCTCCTGGAAGTCCTCGGCGGTGCCCCTGCGGGTGTTGTCGACGCGGTAGGAGACCGGCTGGTAGTCCTGCCACCATGGGTAGTTGCCGCCCTCGGAGAAGGGGACGACGACGTGTTCCTGGGGCGGGGAGACCTGGACCCCGCCGTATCCGGCGGGGCCGAGGAAGTCGGCGCACTCGGCGGCGACGGAGTCCCAGTTCCACTGGAAGAGGTGGACGATGGTGTCGGCGTTGCCGTTCTGGGCGGGGACGGGGTCCTGGGCGGAGACGGGGGCGGCGTCGTGGGAGGCGGCCGGTCCGGGGACCGCCAGCAGGGCGGCTCCCATCAGGGCCGCCCCGGCGAGGGCGCCGATACGGGGTGTTCTCATGTGCGCTCCTTGGGGGGAGGTGCCGCGGGGCCACGCTGCCCCGCCGCATTCTCTTGCAGTTTCCGCAAGAGTTTGCATTGAGGTGACGAAGGTAACAGAACGCCCTTCGCCTGTGAACACCCCATGAACAGCCCGTCACCCCGCAAGGAAGCGGAAACGCGCCTCTGATCTGGACGTCAGCGCCTGCAAGATTTTTCTCGAACACGAAAGCCGGGGGCGGCCCGGAACGTGTTCCGGACCGCCCCCGGCGGACCCGTGCGGGCGGGTCGGGCGGAAGGCTCGGGCGGCGCCTACCAGAAGACCGCCAGACCGATGTTGACGATGGCGAGCACACCGGCGATGATCGCCAGGTTCTTCGCGGGCTTGCGCAGGTTGAGCACACCGACGACCACGACGGACAGGGCGATGACGAGCTTCACGCCGATCTTGACGTGGTTGAGTTCGGTGATGTCGCCCATCTCGGCCACGCCGACCAGCAGCAGGCCCGTGACGAACTGGAGCAGGGCGCTGTGCAGCAGCACCTTGGTCGCCTTGACGTTGTCGGTCATCAGCTGCATGAGGAAACCGGCGATGATCCCGGCCAGGCCGATCATGTGGAGGAACACGAGCGCGGAGTAAAGGAAGTCCATACCCCCAGACTACTACGCGTTGTAGTTCTTCCCTCCGTCTTACTGACGCCCTGACGTAACAAATCGGACACCGGGTGCGGCGTCAGGTTCTGCGGGCGGCTCCCCACTGACGCCACAGCAGCCAGACCAGCAGCATCAGCACTCCCACACCCGCCGCGCGGACCAGGCCGTCCCGGTCCATCAGCGCCCCCACCCGGGAGGCCACCGTGTGGTCGCCGACCACCAGGGTGTCACTCGCGCAGGCGACCGGTTCGGCGTCCCGGTCCACCAGCAGGCAGGCCGTGCTCACCACCCGCTCCCCCGGTTCGGCGTCCTCGGGAACCAGGACGCGCACGGTGTACAGGCCCTCTCCGCCCTCGGGCAGGTCCACCAGCCAGTTGGCCACGCCCTCCTCCACGATCCCGCCCTGGCCGACCTCCCCGACCACCAGGGGTTCGGGGACGTGCTGGGCGAGCAGGCCCCTCTCGACCGGGTCCCCTCCCCCGTTGACCACGGTGGCCCGGTAGACCACCTCGTCCCCGGGCAGCGGTGCCGGGTCCGCCCCGGACAACGACAGGCCCACCGTGCCCGTGTCACCGGCCCCGCCGCCGTCCGCGACGGCCGGAGCGGCGCACAGCACGGCGACGACCAACCCCGCCGCGACCCCTGCGACCCTTCGCCCGCACGCGTCCCGCCGATCGGTCCCGCAAGCGACCCGTGTCATCCCACGACCTCCTGAGATCCGCCATCAGTGCTGGCCGGAGCACCTCCGAGAGGAGACGCCCAGCCTCCACACACTTGCCCGGCCCGAGCCACCGGAGTCAAGGAAGCGCCGGGGCGTTTGGCGAATCGGCGGCACCCGGGAGGGCTCTTAGGGCGGTTCCCGCCCCTCTTAGGGCGTCGTCCGACGCTTTGGCGTCCGATCCACTGATTCCTCCCGATGCGCCGACCGGGTTCTCAGCCGGATCGTGGAAGCCGTCGGGCGGGACACGGGTCCCGCCGCAGAGCCCGAGGACAGCACCGTGTTCCACCCCGACCCGCTCCTCACGAACGACCGCGCCCGCTCCGAGGCCGCCGCCCGCCGCAGTGAACAGCTCACGGCGGCGCGCCAGGCCAGGGCCGAGGCCCGCGCCCGGGCCCGCGAGAAGGCCGCCGAGCGCCGCCGCCGGGCCTCCTGACCCCGCACCGCACCCCCACCATCGACCACCACGGAACGGACACCGACATGCCACTCGACGACCTGCGTACCGCCACCGCCCACGCGCTCAGCCGGGAGCGGCTCCGCCAGGCCGAGCTCCGCCGCCGGGCCCGCCGCCAGCGTGAGGACCGAAGGGCCGGAAGCGACCGGGAACGCCCGCGGCCGGGGCGAGCATAATGGGCGGTATGCCCCTGTTCAGCGATACCAGCCCCGTCTTCGTCGGGCGCCGCAGGCACCTCCGCCTCCTGGCCGACCAGGCCCAGCGCGTACGCACCGGACCGCCGGAGATCCTGTTGGTCGGCGGTGACGCGGGGGTGGGCAAGAGCAGGCTGGTCACCGAGTTCGCCGCCACCCGTCCCGCCGGGACGGTGTTCGTCGGAGCCTGCCTGCAACTCGGTGTGGACGGCCTGTCCTACGCGCCCTTCACCGCCGTGCTCCGCCAGATCCTGCGCGAACGCGGTCCGGCCCCCTTCGCCACGGCCGCGCCGGGAGGGGTGGGCGAGTTCGCCCGGCTCCTCCCCGAACTGGGTGAGCCGTCGTCGGACCGCCAGGAGAACCGGGGCATCCTCTTCGAGCAGCTCCTGCGGCTGCTGGACCAGGTCACCGGGGACGACGGGATCACCGTGGTCCTGGAGGACCTCCACTGGGCCGACGGCGCCACCCGGGACCTCCTCGTGTTCCTGGCCCGCAACCTCAGCCGCCCCGGCACCCAGGTCGTCGCCACCTACCGCAGTGACGACCTGCACCGGTCCCATCCGCTACGACGCCTGCTGCCCGAGCTGGAGCGCCTGCCCGGTGTGGGCCGGATCGTACTGGAGCCGTTCACTCGTGAGGAGGTGCGCCTCCAGGCCACCGCCATCCGTGGTGAGGAACTGGGGCGCGACGCCCTGGACACGCTCTTCCGGCGCAGCGAGGGCGTTCCGTTGTTCGTGGAGGCACTGGCCTCCGCCGAGTCCTGTCCCGATGACGACGACCCCGACCTGCCCGACCACTTCCGCGACCTGCTCCTGGAACCGGTCCACCGCTTCGACGAGACCACCCTGAACGTCCTGCGGGTGGCGGCGGTGGGAGCCGTGGCCGACGGCATCGACCACGAGGTGCTCCACCGCGCGGCCGAACTGCCCGAGAAGGAGCTGGAGGCCGCGCTGAACGTCCTGGTGGACGCCAACGTGCTGCGCCCCCAGCGCACCGGGTACCGCTTCCGGCACGCGCTGTTGCGCGACGCCGTGCACGAGGAGATCCTGCCCGGACCGCACTCCCGGCTGCACCTGCGGTTCGCCCAGCTCATCGACGAGCACCCCGACGCCGTACCCGTCGACCGCCGCGCCTCCGAACAGGCGCACCACTACCAGGCGGCGCAGGACCTGCCGCGGGCGATGCAGGCGGCCTGGTGGGCGGCGATCCAGGCGAGGAAGACGCTCGCCTTCGCGGAGCGGCTGACCATGCTGGAGCGCGTTCTGTCCCTGTGGGACCGGGTTCCCGACCCCAGCGACAGGGTGCAGGGGCTCAGCTGGGCCGAGGTGGTGAGCCGGGCCGCGAACGCGGCGCTCTCGGCCCACCGCAACCGGCGCGCGCTGGAGCTGGTCGACGAGGCGCTGGCGACCCTGCCCGAGGAGCCCGAGGACGCCGCGACCCGCGCCACCCGGGCGGTACTTCTGCGCCAGCGCGGTGAGGCCCGCGCCTACGACGTGCGGGGAAGCGGAATCCCCGACCTGGTCCGTGCCCTGGAGCTCCATCCGGCGGACATGCCGGGGTACGGTGAGCTTCTGGCGATCCTGGCCCGGGAGTGCGCCCTGGCCCGCGAGGACCGGACCGACACCCCCAACCGGAGAATCCTGCACGAGCTCGCCGCGACCGGAAGGAGCCCCCTCGCCCTGGCCGAGATGGCGATCGCGGCCGCCGGAAGCGACTCCCCCACCGATCGGATCGCCACCGCGGACGCTCTGATCACCCTGGGCGGCGCCTTCATGCAGGAGGGCGACGCCGACCGCGGGCGCCCCCTGCTGGAACGGGGGATCGAGGCGGCCAAGGAGCTGGCCGAGCCCTACCTGGAGGCACGCGGGGCGGGCAATCTCAGCCATTTCCTCCGCGAGATCGGTCAGCACGAGGACGGGCTACGGGTACTGGAGGAGTCCCTGGCCCGGCACGAGGCCCTGGGCTGGACCCCGGTACGCAAGGCGTTCAACTACCAGAACCGGGCCGAGATCCTCCTGGAGATGGGTGACCTGCCCGGAACCCGCGCGTTGTTCCGGAACAACCGTGTCCGTGACCAGTGGGACCACAAGAACGTCTACTTCATCCAGGCGGTGGAGGCCAGGGCCGCCGCCGCGATGGGCGACGTCGCGGCGGCGCGGGCCGGGGCGGGCCCCCGGGGCGACCGTTCCATGCTGGAGGCGCACCGCATGAACGTCGTGCAGCTGGGGTGCATGGCGATGTTGGACGCCGCACTGGCCGAGGGGGACCTGGCCGAAGCCCTGTCGCTGTCCCTGGAGGTGGCCGAACGCGTGGCCCTGGAGCGCTCCCCCGGGTATTCGTGGCCGCTGATGGAACAGATGGCCGTGGCCGTGCTCCTGGGCCGGGAACAGGGGCGCGTGGCACCCGACGGAGCGCCGGAGATCGTCGAGCGGGCCCGGACCGTGGCCGGACTGGTCCGGGCAACGGCGGAGAGGCTCCAGGTCAGTGGCGCCGTACGTCCCGCGTACGCGGCGTCGGTACGGGCGCTGCTCGCCGAGGCGGAAGGGGCCGTGCCCGAGGAACTCGCCGCGCTGTGGTCCGAGGCGGTGGCCCGGTGGGAGGCCACGCCCCTGCGGCTGTACCTGGCCCGGGCGCGACTGCGCGAGGCGGAGGCGCTGGTCGGCGTCGGGGACCGCGCCCGCGCCGTGGACCTCGTCCGCCTGGCCCACGCGGTCGCCGCCGAGTGCGGTGCGTCACCCTTGGCCCGCGCCGCCGAGGACCTCGCCCGCAGGCTCGGCGCGGGGCTGGCGGGCGACGCGGTGCCGCCTCCGGCGCCCGCCGGGCTGACCGCGCGCGAGACGGAGGTGCTGCGTCTGCTGGCCACGGGCGCGACCAACGCGGCGATCGCGGAGGCGCTGTTCATCAGCCCGAAGACGGCGAGCGTGCACGTGTCCAACATCCTCGGCAAGCTCGGTGTGCCCAACCGCGCCACCGCCGGGGCGCGCGCCCGGGAACTCGGCCTGTCGGGGACCGTCCCGAACCCCCTCTCCCAACGGTCATAATGCCTGTGCGGGGAGGACCGGGCAGGCGTCTTGGCGTGTGCGGAAATACCCCGGAAATATCCGCACGGCAGACTGGCCCCGGGACACCGTTCCGGGTGCCCGCGCGCGTGCGCGGACCGGGCCGGGACCGACCGGCATCGAGGAGGGTTGATCGTGAATCGACAGCAGGAATTCGTGCTCCGCACGTTGGAGGAGCGTGACATCCGGTTCGTGAGGCTGTGGTTCACCGACGTGCTCGGGTACCTCAAGTCCGTGGCGGTGGCGCCCGCCGAACTGGAGGCGGCCTTCTCCGAGGGCATCGGGTTCGACGGCTCGGCGATCGAGGGCTTCGCCCGCGTGTACGAGGCCGACATGCTCGCCCAGCCCGACCCCTCCACCTTCCAGGTCCTGCCCTGGCGCAACGAACCGCACGGCACCGCGCGCATGTACTGCGACATCCTCATGCCCGACGGGTCGCCGTCCCCGGCGGACCCCCGGCACGTGCTCAAGCGCCAGCTGGGCAAGGCCTCCGACCTCGGGTTCACGTTCTACACGCACCCCGAGATCGAGTTCTACCTGTTGAAGAAGTTCCCCGAGCACGGGGAGTTCCCCGAGCCCAACGACTCGGGCGGTTACTTCGACCACACCCCGCACAACAGCGCCCACGACTTCCGCCGCAACGCGATCAACATGCTGGAGGCCATGGGGATCTCGGTGGAGTTCAGCCACCACGAGGGCGGGCCGGGCCAGCAGGAGATCGACCTGCGGTACGCGGACGCGCTGACCACCGCCGACAACATCATGACCTTCCGTCTGGTGATGAAGGAGGTGGCCATGGAGCAGGGCGTGTACGCCACCTTCATGCCCAAGCCCTTCACCCAGTACCCGGGGTCGGGCATGCACACGCACCTGTCGCTGTTCGAGGGCGACCGCAACGCCTTCTACGAGCCCGGTGCCGAGTACCAGCTCTCGAAGGTGGGGCGCGGGTTCATAGCGGGTCTGCTGCGGCACGCCGACGAGATCGCGGCCGTCACCAACCAGTGGGTGAACTCGTACAAGCGGATCTGGGACGACCCGGCCGCCTCGGCGGGGATGGGCGGTGAGGCTCCGGCCTACATCTGCTGGGGGCACAACAACCGTTCGGCGCTGGTCCGCGTACCGATGTACAAGCCGGGCAAGTCGAACTCCAGCCGGATCGAGATCCGTTCGCTGGACAGTTCCGCCAACCCGTACCTGGCGTACGCGGTCATCCTGGCGGCCGGGCTGAAGGGGATCGAGGAGGGCTACGAGCTGCCGCCGGGCGCCGAGGACGACGTGTGGGCGCTGACCGACGCGGAGCGCCGCGCCCTGGGGATCAGGCCGCTCCCGCAGAGCCTGGACGAGGCGCTGCGTCTGATGGAGAACAGTGAGCTGGTCGCCGAGACGCTGGGCGAGCACGTCTTCGACTTCTTCCTGCGCAACAAGAAGGCGGAGTGGAACTCCTACCGCCGCCAGGTGACTCCGTACGAGCTCCAGAGGTACCTGCCGACGCTCTGACCAGGATCAGCTCGCATCCAACTCCACAGAGGGGGATATTCCCGGAATCGGTGACAAGCGCGTCACGTACCCCGGGGGGTATAATTCCTACCATACCTGTCGACATCCCTTCTCCCCTTCTGGAGTCAGACACCCATGAGCGTTTCCGTCGACGCAGCCACCGTCAGAGCCCGGCTCGACAGCGGGTCCGCCCCGCTCCTGGTGGACGTGCGCACCCCGGCCGAGTTCGAGGGCGCGCACATCCCCGGGGCGGTCAACCTCCCGCTGGGCGAGCTGGACCACCACGCCGGGCGCGTGGCCCGGGACGCCTCGGAGCCGATCGTGCTGGTGTGCCAGTCCGGCCCCCGGGCGGAACGGGCCCGGCTGAGGCTGGCCGCCGCCGGGCTGGACGACGCCGTGGTGCTCACCGGCGGGATGAACGCCTGGGCGGCCGCAGACGGGCCCTCGGTGCACGGGCCCGAGCGCTGGGCCCTGGACCGCCAGGTGCGCCTGGTCGCCGGCACGGTCGTCCTGGTGGCGGCGCTGTTGAGCCTGGTGTGGACCCCCGCCGTGTTCGTGGCGGCGTTCGTGGGCGCCGGGCTGGCCTTCGCCGGGATCACGAACACCTGCGCGATGGCCCACCTGCTCTCGAAGCTCCCCTACAACCGGCCGACCGAGCGGGTCGACGTCGAGGCCTCCCTGGCGCGGATCAGCCGGGCGGGTTCGCGGGCCTGACCCGTCCGTCGTCCCGGAGCGCCACCCTCCCGAGGACTCCGCTGGCCAGACCGGCCGCCGCGAGCGCCGTGAGTGCGATCGGCAGACTCGTGGCGGCCGCGATCGCGCCGACGGCGAGCGGCCCTCCGGCGTCCCCGACCTCCCTGCCGAGCTCGGCGTTGCCCATCGTGCGGCCCAGCCGCTCCTCCGGCGTGTTCTCGGCCAGGTGCGCGAAGGCGAGCGGGGTGACGGTCCCGACCTTGAGTCCGATGGCCACGGCCGCCACGGTCAGCGTCACCGGTTCGGGGCCAGGGCCAGCACGACCAGGGCGGCCGCGGCCGAGCCGAGTCCGGCCGCGCCCCCGTCGCGTGCGGTGATCCGGCCCCGGTCGTTCCCGCGTCCGACGACGGGCTGCGCGACCGTTCGCCACCGACTGCGGCCGGTTCGAGGCCGAGATCGCGAAGGAGATCACCAAGGAGAAGTCCACCTCCGCCAAACTGGAGGGGGAACAGAGCCTGGAACGCCCGCGCAGCTGGTTCCGCGACCTCCGACGGCGCGACGTCCTCGCCCTGCCCGAGGCCCGGGAGGCCGCCGAGCGGCTGCGCGCGTGCGCCGACGCCCTGGAGGGGTACGCCGAGCTCGTGTACGCGGCCATGCACGGCGACACCCAGGGCGCGGTCGAGCCGCCGACCCCCTGACCGGTGCGTCGCGCGGCCGGGCTCCGGGACGACCGGTCGGGCTCGGTCCGGATCAGAGCAGGCCGAGTTCGCGGCCCCGGGCCACCGCCGCCGTCCGGTTGGCCGCTCCCAGCTTGCCCATCGCGTTGCTCAGGTGCACGCTCACCGTCTTCGCGGAGATGAACAGCGCCTCCCCCACCTCACGGTTGCTGGCCCCCCGGGCCACCTCCACCAGCACCTCCACCTCACGCGGTGTCAGACCCGCGGGCGGGACCGCTGAGGGCCCCGAACCGAGGGCGGCGCGCATCTCCTCCACCAGGACGCGGACGGTGTACACGTCGAACTCGGCCAGCCCGGCCTCCGCCCGGCGCAGCAGGTCACGGGCGCGCGCGCGCTGTCGCCGCCGTCGTGCGCGGCCCAGAAGGCCCCGAACAGGCAGTGCCCCCGGTTCAGCCCCAGGGCCCGTTCCGCCAGCGGCAGGGCCCGTTCCCAGTGCTCCAGCGCCCGCTCGGAATCCTCCTCCAGGAAGCCCAGGCTGGCGTGGCGGTTCAGGGCGCCCTCCGGCGAGGTCGGCCAGTCGTCCCGTTCCAGCGCGGAGCGGAGCGCCGCCGCCAGCTCCTCGGCCACCTCCCGGTCCCCTTCTCCGGCCCGGCGGCGCAGCCGCCACACCGCCATCGCCATCATGGACAGCCCGCCGGCGCTGAACCGGACCCGCGAGAGCATGCCGATCTCGCGCTCCCCCTCCAGGACCGTCCGGGCCGCCTCCACCCAGTGCTCCCCCGGCCCGAAGAGCAGGAGCAGGACGCGCGTGTAGTAGGGCGGCATGTACTCCACCCAGGTGGCGGTCTCCCGGGGCAGCAGCCTGGCGAACTCCTCCAGGGCGCGTCGGCTGGTCTCCCAGTCGCCCTCCAGGGCGGCGAGTTGGGCGACCACGCTCTGACGCCGCGCACCGGCCAGATCGCGGCCCACCGCGGACGCGTGCAGTCTCTCCCTCGCCTCGTCCAGCCGCCCCAGGTTCATGAGCGCGCTGACCAGACCGTTGACCAGCCAGCTCCCCTGGCTGCGGGCCAACCCCAGCTCGGCACTGCGGGCCAGGGCCTCCTCCGAGCTGGCCCGCCACTCCTCGTACTCGAACCGGCTGCTGTGGTTGCTGCCGAGGTTGTTCAGTCCGCGCATCTCCACCTGCACGTAGCCGCGTTCCCGCGCGATCCGGACCCCCTCGCGCAGGAGCTCCAGGGCCTCCTCCGACCCCGTGTGGTGGAGCAGGCTGCCCAGGGTGACGAGCGCGTCGGCCTCGCTGGCCCGGTCCCCGCTGGCCCGTGCCTGGTCGATGGCGGCGCGGGCGAACCGCTCCGCTCCGGCGTCGCTGCCCCGCAGCATGAGCACCGCCGCCGTCGTCGCGCTCACCACGGCCCGCTCCGGGTGGTCGTCGGGAACCAGGGCGGCGGCGGCCCTCAGGTCGTCCAGCGCCTCGATCCGCCCCAGCTCCTTGTAGGAGAGCCCGCGCGTGACCAGGAGGCGGGCGACCAGCTCGGGTTCGGCCGCGGGGTCCAGGTCGGCCAGGGCCTCACCGGCGTGTTCGACCGCCCGGCGGTGGTCCCCCGCGACCTGCGCGGCACCGCACACCGTGAGCAGGAGTTCCCCGTGGGTGCGGCCGATCAGCCCGGAGGGGTCGGGCAGCAGCTCCCACAGCTCCAGCACGCGTTCGAGCAGCGCCAGCCGCTCGGGGTGGGCGCTGGCGACCCGCGCGTACCGCGCCGCCTCCCAGGCGGCGGTCAGCGCCCGGGGGTGGTCGTGCGCGGAGTAGGCGTGGTGGGCGAGCTGGACGACGGCCTCGGTCCCGGCCGGTCCCGGCACCCCGGCCTCCAGGGCGGTCGCGTAGCGCCGGTGGGCCCGCACCCTCTGTCCCGGAAGCAGGTCACCCTTGACCGCCTCGGCGAGCAGTGCGTGCCGGAACACGTACCCGGTGTCGGTGGCGCCCAGCACCCGGGCGTCGACCGCCTCGCGCAGCGCCTCGTCGAGGTCGTCCTCACCGACTCCGGAGGCCTCCGCCACCTCGGCGAGCAGTGCGTGGTCGACCCGGTCCCCGGCCACCGAAGCCAGCCCGAGGACCTTACGGGTGATGGCGGTGAGGGGCTCGACACGGCGCATGAGGAGTTCGCGGGGGCCGTCGGGGACCCCGCCGTCGGGCGCCGCGAGGAAGGACTCCACGAACAGGGGGTTGCCGCCGCTGCGCTCCAACAGGAGCTCCAGGGCGTCGGAGTCGGGCACCGACCCGCTGAGCGCGGCGGCCTGCGCGGCGACGGCCTCCCGGTCGAGCGGGGCCAGGTCCAGCCGGGTGACCCGGGGCAGCCGCTCCAGTTCGGGCAGGGCGCGGCGCAGGGGGTGGGCGCGGTGCAGGTCGTCGGAGCGTACCGAGACCACCAGGTGCACCGGGGCGGAGCCGAGGTTGCGCAGGAGAAAGACGAGCAGGTCGCGGGTGGAGGCGTCCGCCCAGTGCAGGTCCTCGACCACCAGGCTGAGGCCGTCCGGTTCCGCGCGCTCCTCCAGGAAGGTCAGCACCGCCTCGAACAACCGGGCCCGGTCGTGGTCGCCGGAGCCCGCACGCCCGGCGGGGTCGGCCACCTGACCGGGCAGGAGGCGGCCGAGCTCGCTCCCGGCGGCCGGGAGCGGGCCGCCCTCCCTGACCAGCTGGCGCAAGAGCGCGGTGAAGGGCGCGAAGGCGATGCCCTCGGCCCCCAGTTCCAGGCAGGCGCCCAGGGCCCGGTGGCGCAGGGGCGTGCGCTCCAGGTACTCCTCCAGGAGCCGTGACTTGCCGATCCCCGCGTCACCGCAGAGCAGGACCGTTCGGGCCCCCTCGGAGCGGGCCCGGGCGGCGTCGGAGAGGAGGTGGTCGACCTGGTGTCGGCGGCCGACGAGCGCTGAGGGGGACATGCGCCCCAGTATGCCCCGGTCAGAGCAGACCGAGTTCCCTGGCCCGCGCCACCGCCGCCGTCCGGTTGGCCACCCCCAGCTTGCCCATCGCGTTGCTCAGGTGCACACTCACCGTCTTCGCCGAGATGAACAACGCCTCCCCCACCTCACGGTTGCTCGCGCCCTTGGCCACCTCCGCCACCACCTCCACCTCACGCCGAGTCAGGCCCGCGGGCGTGGCCGGGGGCGCGGACACGGCCTCCGCCACGGTCCGGCGCAGGTCCTCGACCTCCCGGCGCAGCGCCAGCGCCGTCCCCCGGCCCAGGAGCGACTCCGCGCGCTCCAGCAGCGCCCCGGCCCGGGCGGGGTCGTCCAGGTCGAAGGCCACCTGCACGGCGGTGATCAGCGACCGCAGGCGGAGCCCCCGGTCACCCGCGCGTTCACAGACGCGCGCCGCCTCGGTCAGGTGCGCCAGCGCCTCGGCGGGGTCCTCGGCCAGGTACCCCTCGGTCAGTCGTCGGCCCAGCGCCTCCAGCGGGGAGACCCGGCCGCGATCGTGTTCCAGGGCCGTCCTCAACCGGGCGGAGAGCAGGTCGGCCCACCGCCGCGCCTCGGGGCCGCCCGCGCGGCGCAGCCGGAACACCAGGTTGCCCACGGCCGAGAGCCCGTTGAAGGGGAACCGTCCGGGGTCCAGCATCCCGATGTCGTCGTGCGCGCGTTCCACCACCCGGGCGGCCTCGACCAGCTCCCCCCGGAAGAGCAGCAGGGCGAACCGCGTGTAGTAGTGGTTGAGGTAGTCGACCGGTGAGGCGGTCTCCCGGGGCAGGAACCGGGTGAACTCCTCCAGGGCCTCCTCCGCGCGCTCCCAGCGCCCCTGGATGACGTGGTGCTGGGCGACCAGGCTCAGCCGGTAGGCCTGCTGGCGGGACTCCCCGTGGGGGAGCCGGTCCAGGAGCTCCTCGGCCTCGTCCAGGCGTCCCAGGGCGCAGAGCAGGGCGGCCGCCATCGCGCCGCAGCCCACCCCCTGACTGCGCGACACCCCGAGTTCGGCGCAGCGTTCCCGGCCCCGCTGGGCCGCCCGGAGCGCCTCCTCCAGCCGCAGCTCGTTGTCGAGGTGGGCGGCCAGGTTGCGCCAGGCCCGCACCTCGAGGCGCACCAGGCCCGACCGCTGGGCGAGGTCGATCGCCCGGCGCAGCATGGCCAGGACCGCCTCCCCCTCGACGTCCCCGTCCGCCGTCCCGCGTGAGCGACTCCGGGCGGGCCGCCATCCGATGGGGTCGTCCACCACCCCGCTGACCTCGCCGAGCAGGTTGGCCAGGGTCATCAGGGCGTCCGCCTCGCTGGCCCGGTCACCGGTGCGCCGGGCCGAGACCAGCGCCACCCGCGCCGCGTGTTCGGCCTCGTCGAACCGGCCCAGCCGCATGAGGACGGTCGCGCTGGTGGCGTCCAGGGCGGGGCGCCGGGGGTGGTCGTGGTCCAGGTACCGGGAGGCCGCGCGGAGGTCGTCCAGCGCGTCGGCGCGCCCCTCGTCGTTGCGAATCCTCCCCCGCACCATGAGCAACTCCCCGACCAGATCGGGGTGCGTGTCCGGATCGGTGACGCGCAGCCCGGCGGTGGCGTGCGCGACGGCGCGGCGCAGACTCCCCGAGACGTGCGCGGACTGGCTGGCGCGGCGCAGGAGCTCCCCGTGCGTCAGCCCGAGGATCTCCTCGGCGTCGGGGACCAGCTCCCACAGCTCCAGCACGCGTTCGAGCAGGGCCAGGAGTTCGGGGTGGGCCGCGGTGGCCTCGGCGTGTTCGGCCGCGGCCCGGGCGGCGGTGAGCGCCCGGGGGTGGTCGTGGACGGCGTGGGCGTGCCGCGCGAGTTGGGCCGCGGCCTCGCCGGAGACCGCGCCGGACCCGGTCCGGGCGAGGACGTCGACGTAGGCGCGGTGCGCCCGGACGCGTTCCCCGGGCAGCAGGTCCGCGTAGACCGCCTCGGCCAGGAGCGCGTGCCGGAAGGCGTACCCGGTGCCGGTCGCGCGGAGCACCCGGGCGTCGACGGCGGGGCGCAGGGCGCGGTCGAGGTCGGCGCCGCCGATCCCCGTACCGGAGGCGACGGCGGCGAGCAGGTCGTGTTCCACACGCACCCCCGCGGCGGAGGCCAGTCCCAGGACGGTGCGGGTGGCCTCGGGCAGGGCCTCGACCGCACGCAGCAGGAGTTCGCGGGGACCGTCCGGCAGGGCCGTGCCCAGGGGTCCCGGGTCGGCGAGCAGTGATTCCACGAACAGGGGGTTGCCGCCGCTGCGCGCGTGCAGCAGGTCCGGGTCGGTGCCGGAGTCGAGACGGCCCAGCGCGGCGGCCTGGGCGGCGACCTCGTCCCGGGTGAGCGGCGCGAGGTCGAGCCGCCCCACCCCCGGCAGGCGTTCGATCTCGGGGAGCAGGCGCCGCAGCGGGTGTGTGCGGTGCAAATCGTCGGCGCGTACGGACACCACCAGGTGGAGGGGGACGGAGCCGAGGTTGCGCAGGAGGAAGACGAGCAGGTCGCGGGTGGAGGCGTCCGCCCAGTGCAGGTCCTCGACCACCAGGCTGAGGCCGTCCGGTTCCGCGCGCCCCTCCAGGAAGGTCAGCACCGCCTCGAACAACCGGGCCCGGCTGTCCTCGGTGGCCTCGGGGGCCGGGCCCAGGCCCGGGACCAGCCGGGCCAGCTCGCCGCCGGCCGCGCGCCGGGCCCCGGTGTCGCGGACCAGATGGCGCAGCACGGCCGCGAAGGGGGCGAAGGCGACCCCCTCGGTCCCCATCTCCAGGCAGCCCCCGACCGCGCCCAGGCCCAGCGGGGCGCGCTCCAGGTACTCCGCGATGAGCCGGGTCTTGCCGATCCCGGCGTCGCCCACCACCAGGGTGGTGCGCGCGGCGCCTTCCCGAGCCCGGGCCGCCTCGGACAGGAGGCGGTCCAGGTGCGGTCGGCGGCCGACGAAGGCGGAGAGGGAGGGGGACATACGCCCAGTATGCCCCGGCGCAGGGCAGTGGTCCGGGTCAGCACAGACCCAGTTCGCGCCCCCGCGCCACGGCGGCGGTGCGGTTGCGCACCCCGAGTTTGGCCATGAGGTTGGTGACGTGCACGCTCACCGTCTTCGCCGAGATGAACAGCGCCCTCCCCACCTCACCGTTGCTCGACCCCCGGGCCACCTCGGCGAGCACCTCCAGCTCGCGCGGGGTGAGCGGCGACGAGGGCCCGGCGTCCGGGGTCGGGCACCTCTGCGCCCCCACGGGGAGCGCGGCCGGTTCCGTGGCGGGGCCCGCCGCTCCGGGCGCGTCGGGATCGGGCAGGCCGTGCCGGACCCGCAGCGCGCGGGTCCGCCGCTCGAACAGGGTGATGCCGTGCCGGACCGCCTGACGGTGGACGGCGGCCGTGTGTTCGGCGGCGCGGTCGCGGCGCCCCGCCCGCAGGGCCGCCTCCGCCGCGCCCAGCCGGTACTCGCCTGCGACGACGACGTGACCGGTGGGCGCGACCGCCTCCACGGCCGCCTCGAACAGGGCCAGGGACTCCTCCGGGTCCTCGGCGCGGCAGGCCTCGGCCGCCCACCGCGCCGGGTTGGTCTCGGTGCCTTCCGGGTCCCTGGGCAGCCTCCGCTGGAGTGCGCCGATCTCCTCGGCCAGCCGCCGCTCCTCCTCGCCCGGTTCCCGGGCCAGCCGGGCGGCGACCGACGCGTGCCCGACCACGGTGGACCGGTACAGGCCGTGGGCGATGGGCGAGGGCGAGCGGTCCGACACGGCCCTGACGAGCAGGTCCCGGGTGAGCCGTCCGGCGTCCAGGAGGCGGCCCTCGTGCACGGCCAGCTGCTGGAGCACCACGTACACCGGCAGGTACTCCACCGGCGAGCTCACGTGCTCGGGCAGTACCCGGCGGAACTCGTCGACGGTGGCTCGGAGCGCCTGCGGGCGCCAGCGGTACAGCTCCAGGTGCATGCGCAGGGTGAGGGCCCGCGCCCACGTCACACCGTCCTCCGTGATCCCGGCCAACAGCTCCTCGCTCTCGGAGAGCCGCCCCTGGTAGAACCGGGTGACCGCCAGCCCGCACGCGAACGCCCCGCCCTGGGTGCGGGTCAGCCCGAACGCCCGGCAGCGCCGCATCCCCTCCTGGGAGACCCGGGCGCTCTCCTCCAGCCGGTCGAGGTTCTTGAGGTGACCGCTGAGGTTGATCAGCCCGCGGATCTCGGTCGGGACGTCCCCGACCTCCCGGGCCAGGGCGATGCCCTCGGCGAACAGTTCCAGGCCCTCCTCGACGTCGAGCGGTCCGCTGAGGCTGCCCAGGGTGATGAGCGCGTCCGCCTCGCTTCTACGGTCGCCGCGCTCACGCGCGTTGCCCAGGACCCGGCGGGACATCCGGGCCGCCTCGTCGTGGTGCCCGCGCATCATCAGGGTGGCGGCCAGGGTCGAGCCCACCGCCGTCTCTTCGGGGTGGTCGTGGGCGAGCAGCACGAGGGCGTCGGCCAGGTCCTCCATGGCGCCGTCGCGGCCCATCTCCTTGAGCGCACGCCCTCGGGCGTGCCGCAGCCGGGAGACGCGTTCGTGGCTCTCCCTGCGCGCCCCCAGGGGGTCGTGGAACCCCGTGACCCCCAGCTCGTCCAGCCCCTCGGTGGCGTAGCCGACGGCGCGACGCGGTGAACCGGCGACCAGGGACACCCGGGAGGCCCGGACCAGGACCTGGTCCCTGGGGAGTCCCACCCGCTCGGCGGCGTCGGGCACCTGGTCCCACAGTTCCAGCACTCTTTCGAGCAGGGCCAGGTGTTCGGGGTAGGCGTCCACGGCGGCGGCGTGCTCGGCCGCCTCCCAGGCGGCTGCCAGGGCCAGGGGCTGGTCGTGCGCGCAGTGCGCGTGGTGGGCGAGCTGGAGGGCGCGCTCGCTCTCGGGCATGCGCTCCACCCCCTCCTGGAGCGCCTCCGCGTAGCGGCGGTGGGCGCGCACGCGTTCGCCCGGCATGAGATCGGCCAGCAGCGCCTCGGCGAGCAGCGCGTGCCGGAACGCGTAGCCGTCCGCCGTCAGGCGCAGGACCTGGGCGTCGACGGCCGGGCGCAGGGCCGTGTCGAGCTCCTCCTCGCCGGTCCCGGCGCGGTGGGCCACGCTGGCCAGGAGCGTGTGCCGGACCCGGGTACCGGCGGCGGCCGCCAGGCCCAGGACGCGGCGGGTGGGTTCGGGCAGGGGGTCGACCGAGGAGAGCAGCAGGTCCCGGGGACCGTCGGGCAGGGGAGCCCCGGCGGGGTCCTGCCCGGCCGCGAGGAACGACTCCACGAAGAGCGGATTGCCGCCGCTGCGCTCGTACAACAGGTCGAGGTCGGCGGAGTCGAGGGGCCGGCCGCGCAGGGCGGCGGCCTGGGCCCCGACCTCGTCGCGGGAGAGCGGTTCCAGGTCCAGGCGGCCCACCCCGGGCTGACGTTCGAGTTCGGGGAGCAGGCCACGCAGCGGGTGTGTGCGGTGCAGGTCGTCGGTGCGGACGCTGACGAGCAGGTGGACGGGGGCGGAGCCGAGGTTGCGCAGCAGGAAGACGAGCAGGTCGCGGGTGGAGGCGTCCGCCCAGTGCAGGTCCTCGATCACCAGGGTGAGCCCGGCGGGGGCGGCACGCCCCTCCAGGAAGGTGAGGACCGCCTCGAACAGGCGGGCGCGGCCCTCGCCCGCCATCCCGGCCGCTCCCCCGAGCTCGGGCAGCAGCCGTACGAGGTCGCCGGTGGGGTCGGCGGCGGGCCCGCCCGAGCGGACGAGATCGCGCAGCAGGGCGGTGAAGGGGGCGAAGGGCAGGCCCTCCGCCCCCAGCTCCAGACAGCCGCCCACGGCGGCGGGGGCGTCGGGAACCCGTCGCAGGTGCTCGGTGAGCAGACGGGACTTGCCGACCCCGGCGCCGCCGCAGACCAGGACGGTGCGGGCTCCCTCGGAGACGCTGCGGCGGGCCTCCCGGGCGAGGAGGGACAGGTGGTGGTCGCGACCGACGAAGACGGGAGAGGGCTCGTGGACCTGCATATCGCCCAGTATGGCCGCTGACGCGTCAGCCGTGCCCAAAGGCCTAGGAGGTGCGCGCCTCCCGGTCGTCCTCCTCGTGGCTGGGAGGGTCCCCGGGCATCCATACCCACACCACGACCAGGCCGAGCAGTCCGAAGCACAACGAGACCAGAGCGGCCAGGTGCAGACCCGCCACGAAGGCCTCCTTGGCCGGGGCGACCAGCGCCTCGCCCGCCGGACCCAGTCGCTGGACCAGCGTCATGGTCGCCTCGATGGACTCGGCGGCCGTCTGCACGTCCTTCGGGCTCACGTCGTGGGACCGTTCCGCCACCGCGTTCAGGTCGCCCTCCATGTCCGCCCGGTAGCGGATCGAGATGACCGCTCCCAGGACCGCCACCCCCATGGCGGTGGCGATCTGGCGCGCGGTGTTCTGCACCGCCGAGCCCGCTCCGGCCTTCCCCGGCGGCACGGACGACATGATCGCGTTGGTGGCGGGGGTGAGGACCACGGCCATCGCGGAGGTCTGGAGGAAGAAGAACGTGATGATCATGTACAGCGGAGTGTCCACCCGGATCTGGGTGTAGAAGGCGAAACTGCAGCACACGGTCGCCACCCCCGCCAGGGCGAGGGCCCGGGGCCCCACCAGCCGGACCAGGGTGGGGCTGAGCGGGGCGAAGATCATCTGCCCCAGAGCGGCGGGCAGCACCAGCAGGCCCGCGACGAACGGCGGGAACTCGCGCACGCTCTGCCAGTAGAAGCTGAGGAAGAAGATGATCCCCGCCATGCTGAAGAACAGCACCATGATCGTGGCGACGGACACGCTGAATCGCGGGTCGCGGAAGAACCGCACGTCCAGCGAGGGGTCGGTGGTGCGCGACTCGTGGAAGACGAACAGCGCCAGGATCGCGACGCCCAGCAGAAGCGCGCCGTACACGTCCCAGTCCGACAGCGAGGCCCGCTGCCCCGCCGTGATGATCCCGTACACGACCAGGACCAGGCCCGGGATGGACAGCAGCACGCCCAGCACGTCCGGCCGACCCGCGTCCTCGTTCCTCGACTCCGGGATGAGCACGAACATCAGCGCCAGCCCGAGGAGTACGAAGGGCACGTTGACCAGGAAGATCGAACCCCACCAGAAGTTCTCCAACAGGAGACCGCCCGCCGACGGCCCGATCGCCATCGCCAGGCCCACCGCTCCCGCCCAGAGCCCGATCGCGCGCGCCCGCTCCTCCGGCGGGAACACGTTGGTGATCACCGACAGGGTCTGCGGCATGACCATGGCGGCACCGAACCCCATGGCCGCGCGCGCGGCGACGAGCTGCTCCGGGTTCTGCGAGTAGGCGGTCAGCGCTGACGCGGCACCGAACACCGTCAACCCGGCCACCAACATCCGCCGCCTCCCCCACCGGTCTCCGAGCACACCGGAGGTGAACAGCAGGCCGGCGAAGACCAGTGTGTAGGCGTTGATCGCCCACGCCAGCTGGGCCTGGCTGGCGCCCACCCCCCGCTGCGGGTCGGAGAGGGTCTTGAGGGCGACGTTCAGGATCGTGTTGTCGGCCACGATCACCAGCAGGCAGATGATGAGGACCGCCAGCCCGCCCCACCTGCGCCGATACGCTGTCTGCTGGTCCACGAACACCCTCTTCCGCCGCTCCGCCCGGTGACGCGGTCATGCTAACCACCCGTGGCCGGAGCCGCCGGGCGAACCGCAGCGGACCGGCCGAACGGGTACGGAAAACGGGGGCCGGAAACAGTCCACTCCCGGGGGAGGACGCCGCGGCCGTCCCGTGCGATGATGCTTGCGTGCGCCCCGCGCCACCGCTCCCACCGCACCGGCCCCGCCGGGTGGACAGGGACACGGCGGGCGGGGACGGGACGGGGAACATCCCGCCCCGGCACACCGTTCCCTCCGAGGAGCCTCTCCCTTCGGGGAACCGCGCGCGAGCGCACGACACCAGTTTTCGTCCACAGGTCCGGGGACACCCCCAGCGGGTGCTTCGAGACAACGGAGGAAGAACCACCATGAGCACCACAGCCCAGACCCCCTCCGCCGGCAGCGCCCTGTACGGCGGGGTCACCAACCGGCGTGTCACCATCCGCGACCTGGCCCTGGCCAAGCGGCGCGGCGAGCGGTGGCCCATGCTGACCGCCTACGACGCCCTCACCTCCCGCATCTTCGACGAGGCGGGCATCCCCGTCCTGCTCGTCGGCGACTCCGCCGCCAACGTCGTCTACGGCTACGACTCGACCGTCCCGGTGACGGTGGACGAGCTGATCCCGCTCACCGCCGCCGTCACCCGCTCCACCAAGCGTGCGCTGGTCGTGGCCGACCTGCCCTTCGGCTCCTACCAGGGCTCCCCCCAGCAGGCGCTGGAGGCGGCCTCCCGGTTCATGAAGGAGGGCAACGCCCAGGCGGTGAAGCTGGAGGGCGGCCACGCCGTCGCACCCCAGGTGGAGCTGCTCACCTCGGCGGGCGTCCCGGTCATGGGGCACGTCGGCCTCACCCCTCAGTCCGTCAACACTCTGGGCGGTTACCGGGTGCAGGGCCGGGGCGAGGCCGCCGCGAGCCTGCTCAAGGACGCCAAGGAGCTGGAGCGCGCGGGCGCGTTCTCGGTGGTGCTGGAGGCCGTACCGGCCGACCTGGCCGCCGAGGTGACCGAGCAGCTGGAGATCCCGACCATCGGGATCGGCGCCGGACCGTCCACCGACGCCCAGGTGCTCGTGTGGCAGGACATGGCCGGGCTGAGCCCCCGGGTGGCGAAGTTCGTCAAGACCTACGCCAACCTGGCCGAGACGCTACGCGAGGCCGCCACCGACTACGCGTCCGAGGTCGTCGGCGGGAGCTTCCCCGCCGAGGAGCACACCTACGCCAGCTGATCCGGTGACGGGGCGGTCTCCGGTCGCGCCGGAGGCCGCTCCATCCCCCGCGCCGCCCGCCCGAAGGCGGGTAGGCACACCGCCGCCAGGTAGAGGACCGCCCCGCCGACCAGCACGGGGGCCACCCCGTACAGGCCGATCAGCACTCCGATGCCCGGGGCCGCCACCGGGGCACCGACCCGGGTGAGCGCCCCGACCATGGACGTGCCCCGGCCGACCAGGCGCGCGGGCAGGCGCTCGAAGATCACGGCGGACAGGATCGGGTTGATCAGCCCGCCGCCGACCCCGGAGACCGCCCACACCGCCACGACCGCCCAGAGCGGGACGTCCAGGGCCAGGACGAGGAAGCGGGGCGGACCGCCCAGCACCATCGCGGCGAGGAAGACGGCGCGGCGGGGCAGGCGGTGGCCGACCGCCACCGCCAGCAGGGACCCCAGGACCGACGCTCCGCCCAGGGCCCCCGCCACCAGCCCCACCGCCTGCGGACCCCAGCCTCCCTCGGACGCCCACACCGGCAGGGCCAGGCTCATGACCGCCACGTCCACGACGTTGGTCACCATGATCATCACGACCAGGGTGCGCAGCGGCAGGTCGCCCCAGACCACCCGCCAGCCCGCGTGCAACCGGGTCAGGTAGCCGTCGCCCTCCTCGGGGTCCGCACCGCTCCTCCCCCGCTCCTCCACGTCACGGGGCAGGAGGAGGAGCGTCACGAGGGCGGCCAGCACCATGAGCGCCGCGTTCACGTACAGGGCCGTGAGCGCGCCCAGGGCGGCCACCACCGCGCCGGCCGCGACCGGACCCACCGTCATGGAGAGCCGGTCGACCGTCCCGGTGAGCCCGGTGACGCGTTCCAGCCGCACGCCGGAGGCGGCCGCCACGAACGGTGACAGCGAGACCTTGGCCGCCTCCGAAGGGCCGGTGGCCAGCCCGATCACGGTGACCAGGAGCAGCAGGACCGGGAAGGGCAGCAGCCCGGCGGAGAAGAGAAGGGGCACCACCGCGAGCGCGGCGGCGGCCAGCAGGTCCACCCTGACGCTGACCGACCGCTGTCCCACCCGGTCGAGGAGCGGGCCGACGAACAGCCGGGCCAGGGTGTAGGCGCCCAGCTCGAAGAGGGTGACCAGGCCCATGTGGGCGGGGCTTCCGGTGGTCTCCAGCACGAACCACGGCAGGGCGATCATGGCCAGCCTCGTTCCCGTGTAGGCGAACGTCTCGGAGGCGACGAGCGCGGCGACCGGTCTCACGGGGACTCCTCGGGGAGGGGATGCGGGGATGCGGGGCGCTACGGGGTCGGTGGGGGAAGGGGACCCGGCGCGGGCGGGATCAGGGGGCCGGGGTCACGGACCGCACTCCTGGAGCCGGACCCGTCACAGGGCCCGTGAGGCGCCGGAGGGCGGCGCCTCGTCCGAGGTCGTGGCGACGTCCTCGGGTACGGCCTCGTCCGAGGCCGGGTCCGGGTCGGCTCCGGGAAAGGCGGCCAACTGGACGCGGACCGTGCGCTCCCCCGCCTCACCCGTTCCGCCCTCGGCCGTGTGCCGGTCGAGCACCTCGACCAGCTCCGCGCGCAGGCGTTCCATCTGTCCGAGGGTCAGGCGCAGCGTGCGGTCCGACATGAGCTGGGCCTCGCGCCACCCCTCGGGCTGGGCCGACCACTCGTTGACCGCCGCGCGCAGGCGTTCGGTCCACCCCGCGGCGATGGCGTGCCGCAGCGCGGTGGTGAGTTCGGGGGCCTCCGTGTCCAGGCGCTCCGGGAGGCGGAAGCCGCTGTGGTCCGCGCGCCACCAGCGCTCGCGACTGGTACCCAGCGCCGGGTCCTCGCTGATGAACCCGTAGGCCTCCAGCTGGCGCAGGTGGTAACTGGCCGAGGCCGAGGAGACGCCCAGCCTCTCGGCGACGGCCTTGCCGGTGGCGGGGGACTTCTGGAGCAGCTGGTAGACGCGCATGCGCAGGGGGTGGGCCAGGCCCCGCAGGGAGCGGGCGTCCAGGACGGCGGCGTTCTCGAAGGGGTCCGGAACGCCCCCGCCGTGGGATCGGGGGGTGTCGTCGTGTTCGTCCGCGTTGGGGTTCATACCCGCACCCTAGAGGCCCAACATCTCTTGGGCAAGATGTCTTGGCCAAGAGATGTTGGGCATGAGGTGGCGGACAGGAGACGACCGGTGGGCGGCACTGGGAGGTGTCGGCCACGACGCGCTGGGCAGGAGTGTGGGGCCGGGCGCCGGGTCGGGACCCCGGGGAGCAGCCAGAAACCGAACGGGGCTCGGTAGTACAGTGTCCGCACACCGAGCACCGACGCGGGCCGGTTCCGGCCCGCCGGGAGGACAGCACATGCGCATCGCGATGCCGCTCCAGTACGCGGGTGAGCCCAAGGACGCCGTCGAGCAGGTGGTCGAACTGGAGAGGGCCGGGCTGGACACGGTGTGGGTCGCCGAGGCCTACGGGTACGACAGCCCCACCCTCATGGGATACCTGGCCGCCCGCACCGAACGGGTCACCATCGGCTCGGCCATCCTGCCGATGTACACCCGCACCCCCGCCCTGGTCGCGATGACCGCCGCCGGGCTCGACTACCTCTCCGACGGGCGCGCCGTCCTCGGCCTGGGCGCCAGCGGTCCGCAGGTGATCGAGGGCTTCCACGGAATCCCCTACACCAAGCCGCTCGCCCGCACCCGCGAGACCATCGAGATCTGCCGCAAGGTGTGGGCCCGCGAGGAGCGCCTCACCCACGACGGAGGGGTCTTCCAGCTTCCGCTGCCCCCCGAGCTGGGCACCGGCCTGGGCAAACCGCTGAAGATCATCAACCACCCGGTGCGGCCGCGCATCCCCATCCACGTCGCCTCACTCGGCGAGAGGAACGTGGAGATGACCGCCGAGATCGCCGACGGGTGGCTGCCGCACCTGTTCATCCCGGAGAAGGCCGAGACCGTGTGGGGCGCGTCCCTGGCCAGGGGAAGGGCGAACCGTGACCCCGGACTGGGCGAACTGGAGATCTCCGCGGGCGGGCTCCTGGCCATCGGCGAGGACGAGGGGACCCGCGCGCTCGCCGACCTCACACGGCCCCTCATCGCCCTGTACGTCGGAGGCATGGGCGCCAAGGGAAAGAACTTCTACAACACGGTGGCCCGAAGGTACGGCTACGAGGAGGCCGCGGAGAGAATCCAGGACCTGTACCTGGCCGGGAAGAAGGACGAGGCCGCCGCCGCGGTCCCGGACGAGTTCGTGGAACTGACCAACCTCGTCGGCCCCGAGTCCCACGTGCGCGAACGCGTGGAGGCCTTCCGCGCCGCCGGAGTCACCCAGCTCAACGTGACCCCGGTCGGCGAGAACCCCGCCCGGCTCATCGAGAAGGTCAAGGAGTGGGCCGCCTGACGGCCCGACGGGTCACAGGCCGGTGATGCGCAGACCGGCGTGCGTCTTGTAGCGCCGGTTGACCGCGATCAGGTTGGCGGTGAGGGCCTCGACCTGGTGGGCATTGCGCAGACGCCCGCCGAACACGCCCCGCACCCCGGGGATGCGCTCCGCGAGCGCGCGCACGGTGTCCGTGGCCTCGCGGTCCTCACCCAACACCAGCACGTCCAGGTCGATCCTCTCGACCTCCGGGTCCAGGAGGAGCTTCGCGGACACGTGGTGGAACGCGGCGGTGACCCGGCTGCCCGGCAGGACCTCGGCGGCCTGCTGGGCTGCGCTGCCCTCGGGGACGTCCAGGGCGAAGGGGCCCTTCTTGTCGAAGCCCAGCGGGTTCACACAGTCCACCACGATCTTGCCCGCCAGGCGGTCGGCCAGCGACACCAGGAGCTCGCGGTGACCCTCCCACGGCACGGCCACGATCACGACGTCCGCGCGCTCGGCCGCGTCCGTGTTGGCCAGCCCCCGCACGTCGACCCGGGTCGACTCGGCCTCCACGAGGCCCTGCGCCACCCCGGCCGCGCGCTCGGCGCTCCGTGAACCCACGAGGACGGTGAGCCCGGACAGCGCGAAGCGCCGGGCCAGCCCGCGCCCCTGGTCTCCGGTCCCGCCCAGAACCGCGATGGTGGTGTCCGCGCCCTGCCGAGTGTCGGTGTCGTGTTCGCTCATGGGCCGATCCTGTCAGAACGGGCCCCGAGGGGGAACGCGCAGGGCCGGTGTGCCCGGCCCCGCGTCCCGTCAGGTGTCAGGCCCGCACAGTGTCGCGCCCGTCAGCCGTTGCCCTCGTTCTCGTCCTGCTCGTCCCAGGCCTCGTTGCGTTCGGCCGCGATGCGCAGCGCCCGCGCCGCCGTGGCCTCGTCGTCGTAGGGTCCGAGCCGCTCGGAGTTGGGACATCCCGCGCCGTGTTCCACCGCGCGGTGGCGGAGGCAGTACCACCAACCGTCCTGCTGGGCGTCGCTCACGACCAACCACCTCTCGTCGTTCCGGGTACGAGGGGCACCTACCCTCCACCGGGCGCTCCTCACCCCCGCCCACGAACTACAATCAGTGCTCATGACTACTCCGCTGGTTCCTGGGCGCATCTCGCCCCAACGTTCGGTCCCCTCGCACATCGTCCGGCCGGAGTACGTGGGTCAGAAGCGTCCGGTGGAGGGTGTCCTGGGCGACATCCAGACCCCGGAGACCATCGAGCGGATCAGGGTCGCGGGGCGCATCGCCGCCCAGGCCCTGGAAGAGGTCGGCAAGAACGTCCAGCCCGGAGTGACCACGGACGAACTCGACCGGATCGGCCACGAGTTCCTGCTGGACCACGGCGCCTACCCCAGCACCCTGGGGTACAAGGGTTACCCGAAGTCGTTGTGCTCCTCGCTCAACGAGGTCATCTGCCACGGCATCCCCGACGACACGGTGGTCCGCGACGGCGACATCGTGAACATCGACATCACCGCCTACAAGGACGGCGTGCACGGCGACACCAACGCCACGTTCCTCTCCGGTGACGTCTCCGAGGAGAACCGCCTCCTCGTCGAGCGCACCCGTGAGGCCACGACGCGCGCCATCAGGGCCTGCCGCCCTGGGCGCCAGCTCAACGTGATCGGGCGGGTCATCGAGTCGTACGCGAAGCGGTTCGGCTACGGGGTCGTGCGGGACTTCACCGGCCACGGCGTGGGCCCGGAGTTCCACTCCGGTCTGGTGGTGCCGCACTACGACGACCCGCGCGCCACCACGGTGATGGAGCCGGGCATGACCTTCACGATCGAACCCATGATCACCCTGGGCGGTGTGGAGTACGACATGTGGGACGACGGGTGGACCGCCGTCACCGCCGACCGGAAGTGGACCGCGCAGTTCGAGCACACGCTGGTCATCACCGACTCCGGCGCGGAGATCCTCACCCTGCCGTAGGCACAGCCCGGGTCGGTCGACCGTACGCCGGTCGGGCGGCCCGGGTACACGGGGCCCGCACACCGTCAGACGACCGGACTCATCAGGAACCCGGTTCGCGGTCGTGCGCGTTCGGAGTCCCGGTAACCGCGTTCCTACTCCTGCCTCCCGACGCGAGCTTGGCCAACTGTCCCCCAAGCCCCGTCTTCCCGTGCGCTGGAGCGCTGACGGGGGCTTTGGCCTCGGAGTTTCGGCCCACGTCCTGTTCCTGGGAGTCGCGGACGAGGCGGAAGCCGCTCCCCGGTTTCACGAGATCCTGGGGTGGCAGCCCCTGCCGCCCAGCCTCTTCGATCACCACACGCTCGGCCTGACGCAGGAGTCGGTGGGGATGGAGAACCTCACCGTCCGGCCCGAGCTCGACGAGTCCCACCAGCGCGCTCCGATGGCCCGAGCCGTCGGCGGGCGGCAGGAACACGTCACCGGGGAGTTCTTCAGGCATCTGCCACGTGACCACCCCGTAGTTCGATTCGGGTAGACGTCGCAGAGCGAGCATCCCGTCCGGGAAGCGGACCTTCGGGTTCCTACGATCATCGACCAGATACTCGGGAGGATGTTCCGCTTGGTGGTCGCTCCGAGCGTGCAGGAGTGCCGCGAGAAGCGTGCCGAAACGCGCGGGTGACAGGGGTGATTCGTCGCCTCCGCCACGGCGCCCGTACTCCCGGAGCACCGAGTCGGGCTCGATTCCCATGCCATTAAGGAACCCCCTGTGGGGAACGAATCTCCCCAGACTACCGTGATAGACACTCGGCGAAATGGGCTGAGTCGTCCTGTCCCTCGAGCGCTCTTGGTAGGCAGAGATCTCCTCTTGGGGAACACCGACGATCGAGTACTCATCGGGCTTTTTCAACTTCTGTCCAGCAAAACGAGGTAACGGAGTCACAAGATGATGCACCATCATCCTCATCTTCTCGTATTCTTCCCGGAACCCTTCCAGCTCCTCCGCTTCCGCTGAACTCAGACCAGGATGTGACGCAAAGGAGCGGTAGATGGAATCGGTTTTCGAGAAGAGCCCGGCGACTCCCTCCACCGGGACCATGGCCGGCGCATCACGGTAGATACGGCCGACTGTCGCCCGGAATTCCCGGATACGAAGTACGTTGTCCTCATGTGAGTAGCGAACGGTCACTCTGACCTCTCCTTCCGAACGCGGCCCCGCATGAGGAGGGCTCGCCGTGTAGGGGAATCGCCGCGCGCGGGCGCGCGATGCGAGCACACCACCGACCAGAGAGGAGGGCGGCGTTGTTCGAGCGCGCTGGTCACCACCGACTCCACGCGGTGAGTGCCGTCCTGGTCAGCCGGGCCCGCTCAGCTGATGGTCCGCCCCGGATTTCTTCGTGTCCAAGTAGATCCGGTCCCGAGGGGAAGGGCGCGCCCACTCGGCCATCTGTTCCAACTGCCTACGCCTTTTCTCCTCTTCCTTCCGAGCGGGGAGGTTCTCCCTCCGCTCCTGCTGGTTGACCCTTCGGGCCTCCACCTCCTCGGTCCGAACCGTGAACTCGGGACTGGGCGCCCGGCGGCTGGCGGGCCAGACGCGGCCCGTGGTCGGGTCGACCGCCGGGGTCACGAGGTAGGGGCAGTACTCCGGGTCGGTGATCTGGTCCAGACGCACGCCCTGCCGCTTGGCGTCCGCGATCAGCGCGCGCTCGGCCCACCGCAGGGCCGGTCCCGTGTCGCCGAGCTCCTTGGCCCGCATCGGGATCACGTCCACCAGCACCGACCTGTAGCGCGCCCCCTCCCCGGACACGTCGTCGCCGGGGAGGCGTTCCAGGGTCCTCGCGGTCACCATGGCGAAGCCCGACTCCGGGAAGGTGTGCACCCTGAGCAGTCCCGTCGGGACACGGACCGACGGATTCCCGCGGTCGTCCCTCAGGTGGTCAGCGACCCGCTGGGGGGCGCCCTGCGGGTCCGGTGACGCCTTCTGGGCCTCCTGGAGGGCGGGCACGAAGAGATCCTGGTGGCGGGAGAGGACCCTTTTCTGCATGGACCCGCCCAACTTTTCGAAGGCGCGCTCGACCGACGCGCCGTCGACCCCCACCTCCTCCAGAGCGGTCGCGTCGGGGCAGCACTGTCCCAGCGCCAGGTTCAGCTGCCTCGTCATGTCGTAGCTCCAGTACCTCGAGGCATTCGCGAACTCCGCCGCGGTCCTCCGGAAGCCGGGGTCCCGGGGGCTCACGGGTCGGGGAGGCTTCACCCTGCCCCCGAGGGGCGGCAGTTTGTCCACCAGGAGGTGCACCTGGTTCCTCAAGGCCACGTAGTCGCGCCGGGCCTTCGCCACCACGAGATCGGCGTTCTCGAGCACCTCACCATGGTGCCGAGGGAGCGCGTGGTACGCCTTGTCAGCCTTCGCGAAGTACTCACGGAGTACCGTCGGCTGCATGCGATGCATGTCACCCGCCACGCTGTACAGGATCTCGATCGTTCGGGTGAGTGCCTCCGCAGCGGCTTCGGCCTCTCTTCCGCCGTACCTGCGGCCCCCCAAGGCGTGCCTGGATCTGGCCAGGACACTTTCACGCCCTCCCTCCCGTTTCGCCTGCTCCACGGTGGTGAAATTCCGGTAGGGGAAGAAATCCTCGTTGACCCAGTCCTTGACCCCTCCCCGAGCACTGGCCCCCGCCCCCCAGGCCTCGGGGGTTCGGAGAAGCCTTCTCATCATTGCGGGCATCCGCCCGCTCCCGTCGGAGAAGACGTTCTCCGCGTCCGCGATCCCCAGGATGTCGAACTCCGGTGGCGCGGAAGGGTCCCGGCTCTTCCGCACAGCCGCCACCACACATTTTCCGGGCTCTCCCGGAACCGGCTCGAAGAAGAAGGCCCGGCCTACCAGCCGAGCGATCCACTCCGGAGTCCTGGGCTTGGTGTTCAAGCTGTAGTAGTTGAACCACCAGTCGACACTCCCCCGCTCACTGACGTTCTCCAGCGCCTCCACCACGCGAACCTGACCCCGGAGGTCAAGTTCCCTCCATTCCTCACGACCTTCCTTTCCCACCACGCGAATTTTTTTAAGCTTCAAAACCTTGTTGATATCCATGGGCATTCTCCCTGCGGCCGGTCGCCCACAAGGCTAACAGTCCGGAGTTCCGCACACCACGGGCCATATCGGAGCAGAAGACGGTGGCTCCGGAACAACTCGGTCCCGACGGAAATCATCGGATCATCACCCGCAAAGGAACAGTGAATTCCTCATGTTCGGAGACACGTTGTGCTGGTATCCCGCGGGCGGTTTCCACCGCGACAGCGGGGCGGGGTCGGTGCGACAACGGACGGTGGCGCCGACGAACCGCGCGAACGCACGCGGGTCGAGTCCCGCCGGGGCGGTCAGGGCGGCCAGGTCGACCGGGGCAGTCCCCGAGTTGCGTGTGTCGAATCGGGAACACACAGTGACGACACGGCATCCTATGCTGTGCGGGATTCGCGCCACCGCGAACTCGGACACCCCGGCATCGGCGACCCCGGGTGCACCACGTTCGCGTCCGGGGCGACCGGTCGACCACCTGATGCTCCCTTTCCCCAGGGCCCTGGCCACCGACGGGCGCCGGGGCCCTCACTCGCGCGGCGCCCACGGAGCCGACGGCCCGGAACGGCACCCTGCCCCCCACGAGCCGGACCCCGCCTCACGGGGGACCGCACCGGTGAGCGCCGGACACCGGGCCGCACCACGGATTCGGCACCGAACGGGCGAGGAAAACCCGGAAAACCCCTGCGTCAGGAGCGCTGTTGTGGATTGACTGATCCCCGACACCATCAACCCACCGTCACGTCCCATCTACACACAGGAACCAAGCCATGGCGATGTTCGTCCACCTGACCCCCCGCGCCAACATCTCCCGGGTCCGGAGGTCCGGTCCGGACACCGCCACAGGGCCCGGAGGCACACCCGGGGTGTACTGCTTCCCCGTGCTCCCGTCCTACACCGTGACCCACCAGTGGCTGCGCGAGCTGACCGGCCACCACGGCCCACGCGGCCTGGTCGGTGTGTACCTGACCCTGGCCGACGAGCAACCGGTCACCGTGGGTCACTACGATGACAGCGACGGGCCCCGACGCGTGGGGGCGGCGGAGGCCGTTCGCATCGTCGCCGGACTCCCCGAGCCCCGGGGTTGGGAGGTCTTCATACCTCGACGGGTGGGCCGCGGCGAGGTCCACCGCATCCGAGAGGTCCGCCGACTGGCCGAGACCCGCCCCCATCCGCGCGACGCCCCCCTGCCGATCGACCTCGTCGCCGACGCCTGCGAACGCCGGGACACGGCCGCGCTGCGCGAGGCCCTGGCCCTGATCGGGAGGCGGCGGCGCGGGCCCCTCGACCGGATAGCCTCCCTGACCGGCCACCCCGAGCCCCTGGTGCGCGCCACCCTCGCCGAGACCATCGCGGACTGGACCGTCCCCGGGGTGGACGCGCTCCTGTCCCGCATGACCCGGGACCCGGACCACAAGGTTCGCGAGGCGGCCGGGCTGGCGTTGGAGACGCGCGCGACTCCGCGTGTGGGGCGCTGGCCCGCCGACGGGAGGTGGGTGGTTCCGTAGGCGGGCCACCAGGCGGACCCACACGCGGAGGCGGACCCGTGCACCCGGTCAGGCCGTGACGGAATCCCCGCGGGGACGGCACCCGGGCGTTTCATCCGATCATGGGAGGAATTGTCGGGCGCGCACGCTGACGTTCGCGGGGTACGGCGCGCGCGAGCGCCACCCGAACCGGGCGGTGCCCCTCCAGCGGGGCCGCACAGGGGCTCCCCTTCTCCGGGGCGGAAGGCTAGGGTCTGCTGGATGAAGATCCTCATCTCCGCGGACATGGAGGGCGCCACCGGCGTCACCTGGCCCGCCGACTGCGAGCCCGGGACCGAGCAGTGGCAGCGCTGCCGTTCCCTGTTCACCAGCGACGTCAACGCCGCGATCGGCGGGTTGTTCGAGGGCGGCGCCACCGAGGTGCTCGTCAACGAGGCCCACTCCACCATGCGCAACCTTCTCCTGGAGCGGTTGGACGAGCGGGCCACGATGATCACCGGGCGCCACAAGGAGCTCTCCATGGTGGAGGGCGTCCAGTCGGGAGACGTCGACGGGATCGTCTTCCTCGGATACCACTGCGCGGCGGGCGAGGACGGCGTGCTCGCCCACACCTACCTGCCGAACGCGCTCACCGGGGTGTGGCTGGACGGCCACGTGGCGAGCGAGGGCTACCTGAACGCGGCGGTCGTCGCGGAGTACGGCACCCCCGTGATCCTGGTGACCGGCGACGACCTGGCGTGCGCGGACGCGGCCCGGTACGCGCCCTCGGCTCCGACGGTGGCGGTCAAGGACCACGTGAGCCGGTACGCTGCCCGGTGCCGTCCGCCCGCGCGGACGGCCGCGGACATCCGGGAGGCGGCACGGGGCGCGGTGGCCCTGGCGGGGCGGGGCGAGTCGGTGGAGCGCTCGCCCAAGACGCTGGAGGTCGAGGTCGACTCCGCGCAGCTGGCGCAGGCGGCCGCGATCGTGCCCGGGGTGACGCGTACGACCCCGCGACGGGTCGAGTACACGTCGCCCGACGCCTACGAGATGATCCGGACGTTCAAGGCCGTCTGCACCCTGATCTCGAACGCCATGGAGAAGGACTACGGGTGACTTGCGCTCGCGAGGGATCGCGAGCCGGTAGAACTGACTGAAGTGAACGACCCCCGCACCCTGAGAGAGGCCGAGCCCGTGGGCCACACCAACACCTCCCTGACGGACAGAGAGACCGCGCTGTCCGAGGCGGGAGAGGACGCCGTCCACCTGACCCGGGAACTGATCCGGCGGGACTCCACCAACCACGGACGGGGCGTGGGCGACGAGCGCGCCTCCGCCGAGTTCGCGGCCGAGGCCCTCGGGGAGGCCGGGCTGTCGCCGGTGGTCCTCGAGTCCGCCGACCGGCGCGCGAACGTGGTGGTGCGCGTGCCCGGGACCGATCCGGACGCGCGGGCCCTGCTGGTACACGGGCACCTGGACGTGGTGCCCGCGGACGGGCACGACTGGACGTTCCCGCCGTTCGCCGGGGAGATCGCGGACTGTCCGGTGACCGGTGTCCCCTCGCTGTGGGGACGAGGCGCGGTGGACATGAAGAACACGGTGGGAATGGTGACCGCCGTGGTCCGGTACTGGGCGCGGACGGGCCTGCGTCCCCGACGCGACATCGTGCTGGCGTTCGTGGCGGACGAGGAGGACAGTGCCGCCTACGGTGCCGACTACCTGGTGCGCGGCCACGCCGACCTGTTCGAGGGCTGCGCGGTGGCGATCGGCGAGGGCGGTGGACACACCGTGCATGCGCGGACCACCGGGGGCGACCCGGTGCGGCTGTACCCGATCGGCGCGGCCGAGCGGGGCAGCGCCTGGCTGACGCTGCGCGCCCACGGGACGGCCGGGCACGGTTCGCGGCCGCCGCGCGACAACGCGGTGGGCGCGCTGGCGGCGGCGGTGGCCCGTGTCGACCAGCACCGTTGGCCGCTGCACCTGACCCCGGTCACCGAGGAGGCGATCGACGCGATCGCGCGGGCGCTGGGGGTGGAGCGCGTACCGGGCGACACCGCGACCAACGAGGCCGTGGACGCCCTGGTGGCGAAGTTCGGCACGGCCGCGCCGCTGGTGTCGGCGACGGTGCGCAACAGCGCCGCCCCGACGATGCTCTCGGCCGGGTACAAGGTGAACGTGGTGCCGGGTACGGCGACGGCGGGTGTGGACGGCCGCGTCCTTCCCGGGGGCCGGGAGCGGTTCGAGGAGACGATGGACGCGCTGACCGGCGACCGTGTGGAGTGGGAGTACGCGCACGGTTCTCCGCCGGTGGAGGCCCCGGTGGACTCGCCCGCCTTCGACGCGTTGCGCGCGGCGGTCCTGGCGCACGATCCGGAGGGTCTGGTGGTGCCGGTGTGTCTGGGCGGGGGGACGGACGCGAAGGTGTTCGCGCGGCTGGGGATCGACTGCTACGGCTTCTCCCCCATGCGGCTGCCCGGGGGCGTCGACTACCCGGGCCTGCTGCACGGGGTGGACGAGCGGGTGCCGTTGGAGGGGCTCCGGTTCGGAGTGCGCGTGCTGGACAGCTTCCTGCGCGCGTGAGCGGGCACGGACGAGGGGATGGGGACCAACGTGGGTGAGTCGGTGACCGAGGTGCGCGGCGGGGGCCCCGAGCCCCTGGAGGAGTCCCGGAGGGCGCGGGCTCTGACCCGCCCGCCGAGGCTGCGGGTGGGTGACCGGGTGCGCCTGGTCGCTCCGTGCAGCCCGGTTCCGGAGCAGCAGCTGGACGCGGCGGTGGAGGTGCTGCGCGGGTGGGGTCTGGAGGTCGAGCTGGCCCCGCACGTGCGCGACCGCCATCCGGTGCTGCCGTACCTGGCGGGTGAGGACCGGGACCGGGCCGGGGACCTCCAGGCGGCGTGGTGTGATCCCGGTGTACGAGCGGTGTTCTGCGCGCGCGGCGGTGACGGCGCGCACCGGATGCTGGACCACCTGGACTTCGGGGCGATGCGGGGGGCCGCGCCCAAGGCGTTGGTCGGGTTCAGCGACATCACCGCGCTGCACGAGGCGTTCGCCGTGGAACTGGGTGTGGCGACGGTGCACGGCCCGGTGGCGGGGACCCGCTACTTCGTGGGTGACGACGTGGCGCAGCGGGAGCTGCGCACCACGTTGTTCTCCCCGGAGCTGCGCACGCTGCTGACGTCGCCGGACACGCGGGCCCTGGTGCCGGGCCGGGCGTCGGGGGTGACCTTCGGCGGGAACCTGAGCCTGCTCAACGACGGTCTGGCCACGCCGCACAGCCGGTTGTCGGCGGCGGGCGGCATCCTGGTGCTGGAGGACGTCAACGAGGACGCGGCCCGGTTGGACCGGATGCTCACCCACCTGCTGCGGACCGGGTGGATGGACGGTGTGGCCGGGGTGGCCCTGGGTACGTGGACGGACTGTCCGCCCGACCTGAAGGTCGTCGCCGAGCTGATGCGGGACCGTCTGGAGCCGTTGGGGGTCCCGGTGCTGTGGGGTCTGGACTTCGGGCACTGCGCCGCACAGCTCACCGTGCCGTTGGGGGTTCCGGCGGTGTTGGACGCCGACGGCGGGACCCTGGAGCTGAAGCTCCCCGGCCTGGTGTGACCCCGCGCGGGGCGGCCGGTGGGGGTTTCGGGCGAACCCCCACCGGCCCTCAGGGAAGGGTGAGTACCACCGGACCGTCCTCGGTGACGGCCACGGTGTGTTCGCAGTGGGCGGCCCTGGTGCCGTCGTCGCTGAGCACGGTCCATCCGTCGTCGCCGTGCGCGTAGCCGTCGGAGCCGCCGCGGACCAGCATGGGTTCGATCGCCACGACCAGCCCCGGGGTCAGCCGGTACCCACGGCCGGGGCGTCCGTCGTTGGCGATGTCGGGCGCCTCGTGCATGGTGCGTCCGATGCCGTGTCCGCCGTGGTCGGCGGTGAGCCCGTACCCGGCGGCGCGGGCCTCGGTCGCGATGGCGTGTCCGATGTCGCCCACGCGGTCGCCGGGCCGCGCGGCGGCGATGCCCCGGGCCAGGGCTGCCTCGGTGGCGGTGATCAGCGCGAGGTCGGCCGGGTCGGCCTCGCCCACCACGAAGCTGACGGCGGCGTCGGCGGACCAGCCGCGCAGCCGCGCCCCGCAGTCCAGGCTGACCAGGTCGCCGTCGCGCAGGACCCGGTCGCCGGGGACCCCGTGGACGATCTCGTCGTTGACGCTCACGCAGGCCACCCCGGGGAAGGGCGTGGGCGCCCACGCCGGTTGGTAGCCCAGGAAGAGCGGCTCGGCGCCCGCTTCGGTGATCACCTCGGCGGCGGCGCGGTCGAGGTCGGCGGTGGTGCGGCCCGGTGCGGCGGCCGCGCGGCCGGCGGCGAGCGCTCGGGCGACGACGCGTCCGGCCTCGCGCATGAGGGCGATCTCCTCGGGGGTCTTGATCTCGACCACGTGTTTCCCTTTCCGGGACGGTGTTTCCGGGACGGTGTGCGAATGACTATACCGGTATTTCAATACGACTCCGAGCGGGCGGGATAGACTCGGCGCATGGTTCGAGAACCGCTGTCCGAAGAGCAGATCGCACGCGGCCGCGCCCTGGGCGCCCTCCTGCGCGAGGCGCGCGGCGACCGCACCATGGTGGACGTGGCCCGCCACGCGGGGATCTCCGTGGAGACCCTGCGCAAGATCGAGGGCGGCCGCATCCCCACCCCGGCCTTCTTCACCGTCGCGGCCGTCGCGGCCACCCTCGGCCTCTCCCTGGACACCCTGCTGAACGGTGTCGACGCCGCGCCGGCCCCCACCGCCGTACCCGCCCCCCTGCCCGGCATCGCCGTCTGACCGCCTCCGGTCGACGTATGCCGGGACTCCGGCACGGCGTGCGCACGCGGACCGTTCAACTCCCGCCGAGGACGGTCCCCTCTCCACGGAGAACCTCCACCAGTCGGCCCCCCAGCGGCGAGACCGTGTCCGCCGCCCTGAGTCCGGCTTCGACACGCCCCTCTTCCAGACACCACTCCCACCACCGGTCCAGCGAAGCGGGGTCCGGGCCCCGGACGTGGTCCGCGACCGTCAGCACCGGCCAGTCCCAGGCCCAGCCCTGCGCCGCGACCTTCGCCCCGTGGACGACGGGGTCCACCGCGAGCGCGGGCACACCGTTGCGCAGGGCAAGGGCGAGACCGTGCAGGCGAGTGGTCACCACGAGGTCGGTGCGGCGCACCAGGCCGTCGAACTGACGGGGGTCCGCGCAGTGCCTCCAGTCGGCTCGGTCGAGTCGGGTGTCGAGGGACACACGGGCGCAGTCCTTGGAGACCAACCACGCGCCCAAGGTGTGGTGGACCCGGTCATGAGCCGCGCGGGCACCGTACTCGGGCTGCCCCGGCGCGAGGATCACCCCGACGACCGGAAGCTCCCGCCCCCTCCTCGGAGCGCCGGGCGCCAGATCGCGCTCGGGCCGTGCCCCCGTTCCGTCCCGGGGCAGGACCGTGTCGAAGCCGAGGAAGGCGGGATCGCCCGGGTCCACCACGGAGACGCCCACCGCGACGCGTCGGCACCGCGGGAACCGCCGGTGCAGGTCGCGTACCTGCTCACCGCTGACCGGCCCGCAGACGAAGACCAGCGCGGAGTAGTCACGCCGCTCCGCCTCGTTCAAGGAGAGGCCCCCGGGTCTGAAGACGGGGCTCCACGCGACGTCGTGCCCGATTCCGGCCGACCGCAGCGCGGCGCCCACCGCCTCGGCAGCGCCGACGTCGCCCGCTGTGGCCTCCCCGTGCAGGAAGGAGAACCACCCCGCCACCAGGACGCGCCCGAGGGGCGGCCGCCCCCGGTCGTGACCGTCCACCACACCCGCTTCCCTTTCCCTCACTCCACCACCTCCGTCCTGGTCAGTGAATACCGTTCTCGTTCGACCACAAACAGTCGAAGGGGAAGTTCCGCCTGCCACCCCCTACGTTGGGACCCACACACCCGTGACCCGGGCGTGTACTCGGCAGCCCTCCGGCGCGGAGTGGTAACAGGTGAGGGTCGCGTCAACGACGACCACAGGGGGAGCACATGAGCGAACAGGCTCTGTTGAAGCTGGACGAGGCCGAACTGCGCGGCCTGCTCGACGGGCGGTGGGCCCACGTACGCGAGCGCGCCCGCGACGTCATCCGCGGCGAGGAGTTCGCCCCGGTGTACGGCCTGTCGGTGGAGGACCACCGCGCCCGCACCCTCCGCCAGCTCATGGCGCTGGCCGAGACCGGCGTGCCCGCCTACGGCTTCCCCGAGTCCGTGGGGGGCACCGACGACATCGGCGCCTCGGTGGTGGCCTTCGAGATGCTCGTCGCGGACATGTCGCTCATGGTGAAGATGGGTGTGCAGTTCGGCCTGTTCGGCGGCGCCATCCGGGCCCTGGGCACCGAATCCCACCACCGCCGGTACCTGCCCGACGTCATGACGGTGGCGCTGCCCGGCTGCTTCGCGATGACCGAGACCGGACACGGCTCGGACGTGCAGCGGCTGCGCACCACCGCCACCTACGACCCCGAGGCCGGGGAGTTCGTGGTCCACACCCCCGACGAGGCCGCGCGCAAGGACTACATCGGCAACGCCGCGCGCGACGGCCGCATGGCCGTGGTCTTCGCCCAGCTGCGCACCCCCAACTCCGGGGGCGGGCTCGACGAGCACGGCGTGCACGCGCTGATGGTGCCGATCCGGGACGCCGGGGGCGCTCCGATGCCCGGGGTGACCATCGAGGACTGCGGCCCCAAGGCCGGACTCAACGGTGTGGACAACGGCCGCCTGTGGTTCGACGGGGTGCGCGTGCCCCGCACCGACCTGCTCAACCGGTACGGCGACGTGGCCGCGGACGGCACCTACTCCAGTCCCGTCGAGAACCCCAACCGCCGGTTCTTCACCATGCTGGGCACGCTGATCCGGGGCCGCATCAGTGTGGCGGGCGGCGCGGGCACCGCCACGAAGGCGTCGCTGGGGATCGCGATCCGCTACGCCGACACCCGCCGCCAGTTCACCCGTCCGGCCACGGACTCCCAGCCGGAGCGGGAGGTGCGCGTGCTCGACTACCTGGCGCACCAGCGCAAGCTCCTGCCCGCGCTGGCCCGCACCTACGGCCTGCACTTCGCCCAGGAGGAGCTGGTCACCCGCCTGCACGAGCTGTCGCGGTCCGCGGAGCGCGACGAGCACGCCCAGCGCGAGCTGGAGTCGCGGGCCGCCGGGCTCAAGGCCGTCGCCACCTGGCACGCCACCGAGACCATCCAGACCTGCCGCGAGGCGTGTGGCGGCGCCGGCTACCTGTCGGAGAACCGCATTCCGCAGCTCAAGGCGGACTCGGACATCTTCACCACGTTCGAGGGCGACAACACGGTCCTGTTGCAGCAGCTCACCAAGGCGCTGCTGACCAACTTCAAGGACTCCTTCGGCGACCTCGACCAGCTGGGCCTGGCCCGGTTCATGGCGGGGAAGGTGTTCGAGACGGTCATCGAGCGCACCGCCGCGATCCCGCTGATCGACAGGCTGGTCGCCGCGTCACCGGGCCGGGAGGGGAGCCTGTACAACCGGGGTTGGCACCTGGAGCTGCTGGAGGACCGCGAGAAGCACGTCATCGAGGGTCTCGCGGGACGGCTGCGGCGGGCCGGAAAGGACGGCGGCGACGCGTTCGAGGCGTTCAACGCGGCCCAGGACCACGTGCTCGCGGCCGGTCGGGCGCACATGGACCGGATCGTGCTGGAGGCGTTCGTGGCGGGCATCGACCGCTGCGGCGACCAGTCCACGGCCAAGCTGCTCAACCGGCTGTGCGACCTGTACGTGCTGTCGGTGATCGAGGAGGACCGGGCGTGGTTCCTGGAGCACGAGCGGCTCTCCACGGCCCGTACCAAGGCGGTCACCTCCGCCGTGAACGACCTGTGCCGGGGGCTGCGTCCGTACGCGGTTCAGCTCGTCGACGCGTTCGGCCTGCGTGACGAGTGGCTGGGCGCGCCGATCGCGCTGGGCGCCGAGCACCGGCGCCAGGAGGAGCAGCTGGCCGCCGGCCGGGAGGCCTGACCGGCCCACCCCTCCCCTCACCCCGTAGGCTGGTCGGCGTTGACCACACGGGGTGAAGGGTGCGGGAATGTCGGCCATCCGCTTGCTGGTGCTCGGGGCGGTCCGGCTCCACGGGCGGGCCCACGGCTACCAGGTCCGCAACGACCTGGAGGCGTGGGGCGCGCACGAGTGGTCGAACGCCAAGCCCGGATCGGTCTACCACGCGCTCAAGCAGATGGCCCGGCAGGGACTGCTGGTGGCGCACGAGGTCGCGCCGTCCACCGCCGGGGGGCCGCCCCGGGTGGAGTACGAGATCACCGGTCGTGGCGCCGACGCGTACTTCGCCCTGCTCCGTTCCGCGCTGTCGTCGCACGACACCCGGCCGGACGTGCTCGCCGCGGGGCTGGGCTTCGCCGTGAACCTGCCCCGGGAGGAGGTCCTCGTCCTGCTGCGAAGGCGGCTGGCGGGGCTCGAGCGCTGGCGGTCCGAGGTGGTGCGGTACTACGACCCCGACCGGGGCCCGGAACCGCTGGGGCACATCGGCGAGGTCATGGACCTGTGGGTGCACACCTCGGACTCCGAGACCGCGTGGACCCGGGGGCTGGTCGCGCGGATCGAGGGCGGCGCGTACACGTTCTCCGGTGAGGGGGGCACCCCCTTCGCGGGGGTGCTGGCGCCCGACACCGGGGGCTGACCCCCGGTGCCGGGTGCCCCGTCCTCACCCCCGGGGGCCGTCGCCGTCCCGCCACTCCTCCAGGTGCAGCGCGTGGTCCAGTTCCCGTTCGACCCGCTGGCGCTCCTCCTCCGTGAGCTCCACCGCCGCGAGCTCGGCCCGCCAGGTCCGTGCCTGGTCCGGGTCGTCCAGGGCCAGCGACAGTTCGACCAGGGTGGCGTGGGCCAGGGCCCGGTCCACGGCGGTGGCGGTCGCGGCGTGCCTGCGCAGGGCGGACTTCAGGTGGCGGTAGGCGGCGCGGTCGTCGTTCTTGAACTCGCGGTAGATCCGCGCCTGGTCACGTGCCTTGGCGACGCCCTCCAGTTCGGGCGAGCCGCCGTAGTCCAGGCCCTCGGGCTCGTCGCGCCGGATGAAGATGAGGCTGTTCCCGGAGGGGTCCATGAGGGTGAAGCGGCTGGCGCCGGGCCGCAGCCGCGTGACACGCGGCAGACCCCGGGAGAGCACCTTGCCGTGGGCCGCGCGCATGGCCGCGGTGACGGCCTCGTGGTAGGGGGCCACGGCGTCGACCATCACCAGCGCTCCGCCGGTGTTCTCCTCCGCGATGTCGAGGTTCTTGGGCGCGGCGCTGTAGTTGAGCTCGAACCCGCTCCACCGGAACGCCAGGAAGACGTAGGGCTTCAGTTGCTTCCAGGTGACCTCGAAGCCGAGTGACTCGTAGAACTCGAGCGTGGCCTGGGGGTCGTGGGTGTGCAGGCCGGGCACGGTGGTCTCGTTGGGGCGCATGGTCTCCGTCATCCCCCCACAGTACTAGTCAAACTTGACTAGTTGCCAGGGGATCGCCCCGCGTCCTTCCCCCGCCGACCAGACCGGACTAACATGAACCAACCTCATGTTAGGTGGGTCACACTGTGCGCACACCCCCGGCGCCGCCCCGCGCCCTCGCCGAACCCACACGCGACGTCCGCGCCCTGTGGGTGGCCGGGATCAGCCTGGCCAACCTCGGCATGTGGATGGCCTTCTTCGGCCCCCTCCAGGTCCTGCTGCCCGAACAGATCAGCCGGGTCAGCCCCACCGACAAGGAGACCGCCCTGGCCTGGGTCACCGGGATCGGCGCGGCCATGGCCATGGTCGCCACCCCGCTGGCCGGAGCGCTGTCGGACCGCACCACCGGCCCCCTGGGCCGCCGACGGCCCTGGGTCCTGGCCGGTGCCCTGCTCGGCGGTGTCGGGCTGGTCGTCCTCGGCGCCCAGGAGAGCGTCGGCGGCGTCCTGCTGGGCTGGGCGTTCGTGCAGACCGCGCTGTCGTGCCTGAACGCCACCCTGCTCGCCGCCGTCCCGGACCACGTGCCCCGACGCCAGCGCGGGGCGGTCTCCGGATGGATCGGCATCCCCCAGTCGGCGGGGGTGGTAGCGGCCGTCCTCCTGGTCACCGTGGTCGTCACCGAGATCTCGCCCGGGTACACGCTCCTGGGCGTGCTCACCCTCGTGTGCGCGCTGCCCTTCGCCCTGCTCTCCCCCGACCCCCCGCTGCCGCGTGCGGCCCGACCGCCCTGGCGCGACCTCGTCCGGAGCCTGTGGGTCTCCCCCCGCCGCCACCCGGACTTCGCGTGGGCCTTCCTCACCCGGTTCCTCATCGGCACCGGCAACGCTATGTTCGTCCTCTACCTGCTCTACTTCCTGCGCGACGCCGTGGGCTACGAGGAGCTGTTCCCCGGCTCCTCCGCCACGGACGGGCTGCTCACGCTCATCCTCGTGTACACGACGGCGGTCGTGGCCACCACCGTGGCCGCCGGGATGGTCTCGGATCGGATCGGGCGGCGCCGCGGCCTGGTCGCCCTCGCCGGGGCCGTGATGGGACTGCCCGCGTTCGCGCTGGCCCTCTCCCCCACCTGGGGCACCGTGCTGGTGTGCGCGGTGGTCCTCGGCGTGGGGTTCGGCGTCTTCCTCTCGGTGGACAACGCGCTGGTCACCGAGGTGCTCCCGACCGCCGAGGGACGGGCCAAGGACCTCGGCATCGTCAACATCGCGAGCACCGGCCCGCAGGTGGTGGCCCCCGCGCTCGCCGGTCCGGTGGTCGTCCACTTCGGCGGCTACCCGGTGCTGTACACGATCTGCGGGATCGTCTCCCTGCTGGGAGCGGCCGCCGTCTGGGGCGTTCGGGGCGTGCGCTGAGAAACGAACCCCGCCCGCCTCTGGCGTCACACGGCCTCAGGGGTGACCATGGGGGCATGGACGAGCGCGAGACCTGGAACCTGCTGGTCAGAGAGTTGAGCGAGGGCGCCGAGACCGTGGTCCGGCCCAGCGGCATCGGCGCTCCGGTGACCTACCGGGCCGCCGGACGGGCCGAGGTGCTGCCCGGCGAGCGCGGGGTACGGATCGTCTGCTTCCGGGGCCGGGAACTGGAGGAGTCCCTGGTGCTGCACCTGGACCCGCCCGCCCTGACGGCACTCCTGCGCGACCTGGTCGAGGACGCGGTGACCGCGTTCGGCACCCGGCGCGACGGCGGCCTGGTCGAGGCCTTCGACCTGCTCATGCTGCACCTCCAGGAGACGGTGGACACCGCACGGCCCGGAGAGGTGCACCTGGTCCCGGCCCGGGGCGGGTTCGACTCCCTGAGGGAACCGCCGGTCAGTCCGTGACGGCGTCCAGGGTGCCGCTGTCGGCGCGGGTGTGCGAAGGGGTCTCCTCACCGCGCTGTCGGGCCGGTTCCCACCACCACCAGTGCGTCTCGGGCACCCAGGCGGGAACCGCCTCGACGGTGGCCGGACTGGCGTCGGCGGCCACCGCCTCCAGGGCGTCGTCGATCCGGGGCAGCGCCTCCAGGTCGATGGGCCGCAGGAAGCGGTCCAGGGGAACGAACGCGTCGCCGAGGATCTGGATCATGGACCGGCGCCAGCAGGCCGGGCGGTAGCCCTCGTGCCGACCGTTCTCGGCCGCGGTCTGGCTGCGCACCACGTACAGGCTGAGCCGGACCGGGTTGTTACCGCTCACGAGGAGCTCGGCCAGGGTCGCGTTGAAGTTCTGCCCGGCCGGTGATCCGCGCTCGGCCTCGGTCGTGGCCTGATAGAGCTCGAACAGCCGCGCGAACGCGGTGTCCATCAGCGCGTCGCGGTCCCTGCCGCGCGCGGCGCTCTCCGAGAACGCGTCCACCGCCCGTCTGGCCAGGTCGGGGAGGTCCCTACCCGCATCCGCACCCACCGGTCCACCATCCCGTCCGCAGCACTGTCGTGAGGAGGCGCCGGGGTGGGTTCCCCCGACCACCGGCCTCGATCATAATCGCCCGCCACTCCGGGGTGGTAGGCGCTCACCGTACGAACCTACCGGCTGGTCTCCAGGGCCTGGTCGAGCATCGCGGCCCACTGCCGGACGATCCGTCGACGGCGGGGTCCGTCGTCGGTCAGGAGGTTGGCCAGGCCCAGGCCCCGGGCGAGGTCGAGGGTGGCCTGGACCGCCTCCCGGGTGCCGGGCACGGACTCGTCGGCGCCGAGCAGCTCCACCGCCGCCCGGTGCACCTCGCGTCCCACCTGTTCCTCGAGGGGGATGACGCGCTCCCGCAGCGCGGGGTCGCTGGCGGCCCCGGCCCACAGCTGGAGGGCGGCGTTGAACCCGGAGCCGCTGAACGCGTCCACCACCATCTGCACCACCGCCTCAGTGCGCCCGGGGCCTCCGGCGACGGCCTCGGCCCTGCGCCGCAGTTCGGCGCCCCGGACGTCCACCATGTGCCGCAGCGCGGCGAGCAGCAGGTCCTCGCGGGTGGGGAAGTGGTGCTGGGCGGCGCCCCGGGACACCCCGGCGCGCTCGGCGACCGCTCCCACGGTCGCCCCCGCCACGCCGCGCGCGGCCAGGCACTCCACCGCCGCGTCGAGCAGCCGGGCCCGGGTGGCCCGGCTGCGTTCCTGTCTCGGCTCCCGGTCGGATGCCGTCTCCACCGCGCCCTCCTCTCTCCCGTGTCAGTACGACTTGGGCAGCCCGAGGGACTGCTGGGCCACGTAGTTGAGGACCATCTCCCGGCTCACCGGGGCGATCCGGGCCAGGCGGGCGGCCGCGATCGCCGAACCCAGCCCGTACCCGCTGGCCAGTCCGTTGCCGCCGAGGGTCTGCACCGCCTGGTCGACCGACCGCACGCACGCCTCGGCGGCGGCGTACTTGGCCATGTTGGCCGCCTCACCGGCGCCCACGTCGTCGCCGGAATCGTAGCGGAGCGCCGCGTGCTGGGTCATCAGCCGGGCCTGCTCCGTCTCGATCTTCACCTGGGCCAGCGGGTGGGCCAGCCCCTGGTGGGAGCCGATGGGGCGGTCGCGCCACACGGTCCGCTCCTTGGCGTAGGCCACGGCCTTGTCGAGGGCGTGGCGGGCGCTGCCCGTGGCCAGGGACGCCGCCATGATGCGTTCGGGGTTGAGCCCGGCGAAGAGCTGGAGGAGCCCGGCCTCGGGGTCGCCGACCAGGGCGTCGGCGGGCAACCGTACGTCGTCGAGGAACAGCTGGTACTGGTGGTCGGGGCTGACCAGGTCCATCTCGATGCGCTGGGAGGTGAATCCGGGGGTGCCGACGGGGACGGCGAACAGGGCGGCGGAGAGGCGGCCGGTGTCCTCGTCCTGGACCCGCCCGACGACGAGGACGGCCTCCGCGACGTCCACCCCGGAGATGAAGGTCTTGCGTCCGTTGAGCACCCAGCCGTCGCCGTCGCGGCGCGCGGTGGTGGTGATGCGGTGGGAGTTGGACCCGGCGTCGGGTTCGGTGATGGCGAAGGCCATGATGGTGGTTCCGGCGGCCAGGCCGGGCAACCAGCGCCGACGCTGCTCGGGGGTGCCGAAGCGGGACAGCACGGTGCCGCAGATGGCCGGGGAGACCACCATCATCAGGGTGGGGCAGCCCGCCGCGCTGAACTCCTCCAGGACGGCGGCCAGGTCGCCGATGCCGCCGCCCCCGCCCCCGTACTCCTCGGGGATGTTGACACCGAGGTAGCCCAGGCCGCCCGCCTCCTCCCACAGCTCGGTGAGGTAGGCGCCCTCCTTCGCCCTGGCCCGGTAGTACTCGGAGCCGTACTTCGCGGCCAGGTCCGCGACGGCGGCGCGCAGCTCGACGCGTTCGGGGGGTTCGTTGAAGGTCATGGCACCAGTCACTGATCAGGCCCTTCGTTGTCGGTGTGGGCGAGGACGGCCAGCGGTGCCCCTGCGGGGACCCGGTCCCCGGCGGCGACCGGAAGCTCCCGTACGGTCCCTGCGGCGGGCGCGGTGACGCGGTGCTCCATCTTCATCGCCTCCATGCGCAGCAGGGTCTGGCCGGGCGCGACCCGCTCCCCCACGGCGACCTCCACGGAGGTGACCGTGCCGGGCAGGGGCGCGGGCAGGGCGCCGGGGTCGACGGCGGTCTCGGGGGCGGGGAGCGGGTCCACGGGCGTGAGGACGACCGCTCCCAGGGACGAGTCCACGTACACGTCGGTGCCGGACCCGTCCCGGCTCCCGGCCCGGTCCACGTCGAAGGCGTGCCGGAGCCCGTCGACCTCCAGGACCACGCGTTGCGGCGCGGCCGAGAGCACCCGCACCCCCTCCCGTTCGGGCAGGTGGGTGCCGCGCACGGACCTGAACGACGTGGTGGTCTCGCGGCCCTCGGGCGTGGTGTGGCGGCGCCGGTGCGGAGCCGAGGGCAGGTTGCGCCACCCGGCCGGGACCCCCGCGGGGAGCACGCCGCTCCCTCGGGCGGCCTCCACGGCGGCGAGGGAGGCGGCGAGCGCGGACAGGTCCTCGGCGGTGTGGTCGGCGAGGGGGCGGGCGAGCCCGGCGAGCCGGTCGCCGGTCAGGAACCCGGTGTGCAGCCCCTCCGGTCTGCGGTCGGCGTGCGCGAGGTCGGGGTGGCGCAGGGCGCGGACGAGCAGGTCCCGGTTGGTGCCCACCCCGTGCAGGCGGGCGCGGGCCAGGGCGGCGGAGAGGCGGCGCAGGGCGTCGCGGCGGTCCCTGCCGTAGGCGACGACCTTGGCCAGCATGGGGTCGAAGTCGGTGCCGACGGTGTCGCCCGCCTCCACCCCGTGGTCGAGGCGGACTCCCGGCTCGGCGAGCGGGGCGAAGCGGCAGCGGGCGTCGGGGACCTCGAAGGCGCGCAGCGTGCCGGTGCGGGGCCGCCAGTCGTCGAGGGGGTCCTCGGCGTACAGCCGGGCCTCCACGGCGTGGCCGCGCGGGGCGGGCGGCCCGGTGTCGGGCAGGGGCTCGCCCTCGGCGACGCGCAGCTGCCACTCCACGAGGTCGAGGCCGGTGACGCACTCGGTGACCGGGTGTTCGACCTGGAGTCGGGTGTTCATCTCCAGGAAGACGGGGTCTCCCCAGCCGTGTTCGGTGACGGGGACCAGGAACTCGGCGGTCCCGGCCCCGGTGTAGCCGATGGCGGCGGCGAGGTCGCGTGCGGCCGCGTGCAGTCGGCGGCGGGTCGGCTCCGGCAGTCCGGGCGCGGGAGCCTCCTCCAGGACCTTCTGGTGGCGGCGCTGGACGGAGCAGTCGCGTTCGCCCACGGCCCAGACCGTGCCGTGCTGGTCGGCCAGGACCTGAACCTCGACGTGGCGGCCGCGTTCCACGTAGGGCTCGCAGAACACGGCGGGGTCGCCGAAGGCCAAGGCCGCCTCGCTCCGCGCGGACGCGGTCTCGGCCGCGAGGGAGTCGAGGTCGCGGACCACGCGCATGCCGCGTCCTCCGCCTCCCGAGACGGCCTTGACGAGGACGGGGAGGTGGTCGGCGCGGACGTCGGCGGGGTCGAGGGCGTCGGCGACCGGCACCCCGGCGTCGCGGGCGACCTCCTTGGCGAGGGTCTTGGAACCCATCCGCTCGACCGCCTCGGCGGAGGGCCCCACCCAGGTGAGTCCCGCAGCGGTGACGGCGCGGGCGAAGTCGGCGTTCTCGGACAGGAAGCCGTACCCGGGGTGGACGGCGTCGGCACCGGCGGTGCGGGCGGCGGCCACGAGGGCACCGGGGTCGAGGTAGGCGTCCACGGGACCGCCCCCGTCCGGAACGGGCAGGCGGACGGCGGTGTCGGCCTCGCGCACGTGGGCGGCGTTCTCCTCTCCGGGGGCGTGCACGGCGACCGCGGACACCCCCAGGGCCCGGCAGGTGCGGATGATCCGGCGGGCGATCTCGCCGCGGTTGGCGATCAGCAGTGTGCCGACGGGCCGGACGGGCGCGGCGGAGGGGCCGGGTACCCGGGGGTCGGTGGGCGGGGCGGGCGACGCGGCGGGGGCGGCGGGTTCGGTGGGGGTCATGGTCCTCCCCTTCTCACATTCGGAAGACACCGAAGCGGTCGGTGCCGCGGACCGGTGCGTTGCTGGCGAAGGACAGGCACAGCCCGAGGACGGTGCGGGTGTCACGGGGATCGATGACGCCGTCGTCGTAGACCCGCCCGGACAGGAACATCGGCAGGGACTCGGCCTCGATCTGGTTCTCCACCAGCTCGCGCATGGCGGCGTCCTGGTCGTCGTCGTAGGGCTGGCCCTTCTTGGCGGCCGAGGCGCGGGCGACGATCGAGACGACCTCGGCGAGCTGTTTGGGGCCCATGACGGCCGAGCGGGCGCTCGGCCAGGAGAAGAGGAAGCGGGGGTCGTAGGCGCGACCGCACATGCCGTAGTGCCCGGCCCCGTAGGAGGCGCCGATGAGCACCGAGAAGTGCGGCACGGTGCTGTTGGAGACGGCGTTGATCATCATCGAGCCGTGCTTGATGATCCCGCCCTGCTCGTACTCGGCGCCCACCATGTACCCGGTGGTGTTGTGCAGGAACACGAGCGGGGTGTGGGAGCGGTTGGCGAGCTGGATGAACTGGGCGGCCTTTTGCGCCTCGGCGCTGAACAGCACCCCGTTGTCGTTGGCCAGGACGCCGACCGGGTACCCGTGCAGGGTGGCCCAGCCGGTCACCAGACCGGGTCCGTAGGAGGGTTTGAACTCGTCGAACTCGGAGCCGTCCACCACCCGTGCGATGACCTCGCGGGGGTCCACCGGGACCTTGAGGTCGGGCGGCATGATCCCGAGGAGCTCCTCTGCGGGCAGGAGGGGTTCGCGGACCGCGCGCGCCGGGACGGGCCCGGCCTTGACGTGGTTGAGGCGGGCCACGACCCGGCGGCCGATCCGGATCGCGTCGCGCTCGTCCTCGGCGAGGTGGTCGGCCAGCCCGGAGACCTCGGCGTGCATGCGGGCACCGCCGAGGGACTCGTCGTCGCTCTCCTCCCCCGTGGCGGCCTTGACCAGCGGAGGGCCCCCGAGGAAGACCTTGGCGCGGTCCCGCACCATGACCACGTGGTCGCTCATGCCGGGGATGTAGGCGCCGCCCGCCGTCGAGTTGCCGAAGACCAGGGCGACGGTGGGGATGCCGGCGGCGGAGAGCCGGGTGAGGTGGCGGAAGGTGCCGCCGCCGGGGATGAAGATCTCCTTCTGGGTGGGCAGGTCGGCTCCGCCCGACTCCACGAGGCTGATCATGGGCATCCGGTTGCGTTCGGCGATCTCCCCGGCCCGCTGGGACTTGCGCAGGGTCCACGGGTTGCTGGAGCCGCCGCGCACGGTGGGGTCGTTGGCGACGATCACGCACTCCACGCCCGAGACCACGCCCACACCGGTGACGACGCTGGCCCCCACGTGGAAGTCGCTGCCCCACGCGGCCAGGGGCGAGAGTTCGAGGAAGGGACTGCCCTCGTCCAGGAGGAGTTCGATCCGTTCCCTGGCCAGGAGACCGCCCCGGGAGCGGTGCCGTTCCACGTAGCGTTCGCCGCCCCCGGCCAGGGCGCGAGCGTGCTCCGTGTCCAGCTCGGCCAGCTTGGCGGTCATGGTGTCCCTGGCCTCGGCGTAGGCCGGGCTCCGGGTGTCGAGTGCGGAGGTCAGGACGCTCATGGGCCCTCCTCGGGCAGCGGGGCGGGCGCGCGGGTCGCGGCCAACAACGACTCGGGGAGTGGTAGTCGACGGGCGCGCAACCACTCGCCGAGCCCCTTGGCCTGGGGGTCGAGCCCCTCACGGCGGGCCGTTCCGGGGGCGAGGAGCCCCTCGATCCAGAAGTTGGCGGCGCGCAGGCCCGGCAGCAGGTGGCGGGTGACGGGCAGGTCGGCGGTCTCGGGGAGAAGCCCGCGCAGGGCGTCGGCGGTGAGGGTGTGGGCCAGCCACCGCCAGCCCTCGTCGGTGGTGGCCCACACGCCGACGTTGGCGTCGGCGCCCTTGTCGCCGCTGCGCGCGCCCACGACCAGGCCGAGCGGTGCCGTGCGTGTGGGGCCTGCGGGCGGGGGTTGCGGAAGCGGGGGCTCGGGGACCTCGGCGAGCGTCCTGGTGCGGACGGGGTGTTCGACGCGTTCGCGCACGCCGTCGGGGGTGATGACGGTGTGTTCGACCTCGGTCGCCGGCACCAGCGCGTGGGTGACCGTGACCCCGTCCGGGCGGGCGTCGCGGGGCGGCGCGCTGATGTGGAACCCGGCGTAGCTTCCCAGGGCGAGTTCGACGGCGGCGGCGCCGAAGCGGCGGCCGATGACGGCCGGGTCGTGGTCGCGTGCGACCGCGCGCAGGCGGGCGGTGGCGTCGTCCTGGCTGTCGCCGTGGGGGTCGCGGGCGGGAACGAACTCGAACCGGAGGTCGGCGGGTCCCCGGTCGTCGAGGGCCGCGCGCAACTGCCGCTCGGCCTGGGCCGCCTTGGCGGGCGCGTCCAGGCCGGTGACGAGGAACTCGACCTCGTTGCGGAAGCCGCTGATCCCGGTCAGGCCGACCTTGAGGTCCGGGGGCGGCGCCTCCCCCTCGACCCCGCTGATCCGCACCCGGTCCTCGGCCTCCTGGTCGAGGCGGACGGTGTCCAGGCGGGTCGTGACGTCGGGCCCGGGGTAGCGGGCGCCCCGGATCTCGTAGACGAGCTGGGCCGTGACGGTGCCCACGGTGACCGCGCCGCCGGTGCGGGCGTGCTTGGTGATGACCGAGGTGCCGTCGGCGAAGACCTCGGCGATCGGGAACCCCGGGTGGTCGGGGTCGCGGCCGTGGAGTTCGTGCGCCAGGGCGTAGTTGCCGCCGGTGGCCTGGGTGCCGCACTCGATGACGTGCCCGGCGGCGGTGGCCCCGGCGAGGGCGTCGAGGTCGTCCCGGGTCCAGCCGAAGTGGGCGATGGCCGGGCCCACCGTGAGGGAGGCGTCCGTGACGCGACCGGTGACCACGATGTCCGCCCCGGCGTCGAGGCAGCGGGCGATACCGAAGGCGCCCAGGTAGGCGTTGGCGGTGAGGGGGGTGCCGAGGTTGAGCTCCTCGGCGCGGAACAGGAGGTCGTCGCCGGTGACGCAGGCGATGCGGGGCTCGAAGCCGAGGCTGTCGGCGAGCTCGGTGAGGCGATCGGCCAGCCCGCGCGGGTTGAGGCCGCCCGCGTTGGTGACCACGCGGACCCGGCGTTCCATGACGGTGGCCAGGCTCGCGCGCATCTGTCGCAGGAAGGTGCGGGCATAGCCCCGATCGGGGTCGGCGAGCTGGTCCCGGCCGAGGATGGCCATGGTGAGTTCGGCCAGGTAGTCACCGGTGAGGACGTCGACGGGTCCTTCGGTGAGCATCTCGTGGACGGCAGCGAGCCGGTCGCCGTAGAAACCGGAGGCGTTCCCGATCCGCAGAGGAGGGGCTGCTGTAGCGGTCATGGGAACGAGGGTGACACCGGACACACAAAAGAACAAGCACCCCTGATTGTTTTTCCGGCGAACGGCACTCTCGGGCGAAATGGCCGGAACCGGCCGCATTCAACCGGTTACGGAGACCGAAACCGGGACGAACGCGGGGTATTTTGGCGCGCGTGAGTACCTCCTCAGAAGACACCGCGTCCCCCAGCACCCCTGACGTGACCCCCACGTCCCCGGAGACCCCCGAGGCCGCCGCGCCGACCACACCGGACGCCCCCCTGCCCCCGGCCCGCGCCGTCGGCTCTGAGGCCTCCGAGGCCTTCCTCGACGGGCGGCCCGCACGCCGCCGGGACTCCCTCTTCGGCCCGGCGACCTTCAGCGTGGCGGGCGTCCTGCTGCTCGCCACCACCCTGCTCTCCACCCAGCTGATCGGGATCTTCAACACCCAGACCCTGATCGGCGCCCAGGGCACGCTCGGACCCGCGGTCCAGGGCGAACTGACCGGTGCCGGACTGTTCTCGGCGCTGGCCGTGCTGTCCGCCGCCACGGCCCTGTTCCGGTCCCGCCCCGACACGCGCCCGTGGATCTTCCACCTGGCCGCCGCGACCGTGCTGGTGGGGCTGCTCCTCGTCGCGCTCACGGTCCTGTCGTACGCGCTGCTGACCCCGCCCGTCGCCGTCGGCTGAACGGAAATTGGCGGTATCCCTGGTCTGAGCTGGTGATTCTTAGGTCCCGCTTATCCGTGTGCGCGGGTACGTTGGCCGCGTGAGTACCGCACCGGAAGACAACGACAGGCCCGAGAACACCACGAGCACCGGGGAGGGCTCGCCGCAGCCGAAGTTCGAGCCGGGGGTCACCTCCGACACCGGCACGGCGGAGACCGCCGACAGCGCGGAGGACGGGTTCACCGGGGCCGAGCACGGCGAGGAGTACGCGTTCGTCGCCGTGGAGCCCGAGCCGCGCCCCGGCGGCGGCTTCTCCACCGAGACGCTGAGCATCGTCGGCGTGGCCCTGCTCGCCGTCACCATCTCCTCAGGCCAGCTCCTGGAGCTCCTCACCAGCATGATCATGCTCGGCGGGCAGCCGATCGACGCCGGGCAGATCCGGTCCATCGAGGCCCAGCTGTGGATGGGCGGGGCGGTGGCGCTGCTGACCGTGCTCGCCTCGGCCCTGGCCCTGACCCTGCTCAACGCGGGGAGCCGATCATGGGCGCGCTGGACCGCCACGGCGACGCTGGTGGTCGGCGTCCTGTTCGTGCTCGTCGCGGCCGCCGCGTTCCTGCTCGTCCCGGACGCCGCGCCGCAGCAGATGCTTCCGCCCATGCCGAACTAGGGCCGAACTAGGGGCCGCGCCCGGGCGCGGCCCCCGGTCCGGACGGGTCAGGAGATCCGGTCGATGACGATCGGCCCCGGCGCGGCACCGGCGTCGGCGCCGATGCCGACCGCGCCCTCCAGGGCCTGGAGGGCGCGGTCGAAGCGCTCCGGCTCGTCCGCGTGCAGGGTGAACAGCGGCTCGCCCTCGGCGACCCGCTCCCCCGGCTTGGCATGCAGGGTGACTCCAGCGCCGAAGGAGACCGCGTCCTCCTTGCGGGCCCGGCCCGCGCCCAGCCGCCACGCCGCCAGACCCACCTGGTAGGCGTCCAGCCGGGTGACCGTCCCGCCGACCGGGGCCGGCACCACCCGCCGCTCGGCGGCCACGGGCAGCGGCGCGTCCGGGTCACCTCCCTGAGCGCGCACCAGCGCCTTCCAGGACTCCAGCGCACTGCCGTCGCGCAGTGCCTCGGCCGGGTCCTTCACCCCGTTCTCACCGGGCGTCATCCCGGCGGCGGCGAGCATCTCCCGGGCCAACGCCACGGTGAGCTCCACGACGTCGGCGGGCCCTCCGCCCGAGAGCACCTCCACCGACTCCGCGACCTCCAGCGCGTTGCCGACCTGGCGGCCCAGGGGTGTGGCCATGTCGGTGAGCAGGGCGACGGTGCGCACACCGTGGTCGTTGCCGATGTCCACCATGGTGCGGGCCAGCTCGCGGGCGGAGTCCGCGTCCTTCATGAACGCGCCCGACCCCACCTTGACGTCGAGCACCAGGGCCGCGGTGCCCTCCGCGAGCTTCTTGCTCATGATGGAGGCGGCGATCAGCGGGATCGACTCCACGGTGCCGGTCACGTCGCGCAGCGCGTACAGCTTGCGGTCGGCGGGCGCCAGCCCGCTCCCGGCCGCGCAGATCACCCCGCCGGTCTCGGTGATGACCGCCCGCATCTCCTCGGTGGACAGCGACGCCCGCCAGCCGGGGATCGACTCCAGCTTGTCGAGGGTGCCGCCCGTGTGGCCGAGCCCCCGACCGGACAGCTGCGGGACGGCCGCGCCGCAGGCCGCCACGGTGGGAGTGAGCGGCAGGGTGATCTTGTCACCCACCCCGCCGGTGGAGTGCTTGTCGGTGGTGGGGCGGGCCAGGTCGGTGAAGTCCAGACGTTCGCCGGAGGCGAGCATCGCCTCCGTCCAGCGGCCGACCTCGCCGCGGTCCATGCCGCGCAGGAAGATCGCCATCGCCAGCGCCGCCATCTGCTCCTCGGCCACCTCGCCGCGCGTGTAGGCCCCGATCACCCAGTCGATCTGCTCCGGGGAGAGCCGTCCCCCGTCGCGCTTGGCGCGGATGATCTCGATGACGTCCATGTCCTGTTCCTTCCGTCGTGAAGAGGTGGTGCGCAACGACGTCTCCCCGGCCGCCGTGGACCGGCGACCGGGGAGACGATCGTGGTTGCTACGCCCGTCAGGCGAGGTGCTGCGGCCCGAAGGCCTGGGGCAGGACGCGCTCCATGGGCCAGATGCCCTCGGGCGTGTCCACCAGCAGGTCCGGCCCGCCGTGCTCGTACAGGAGCTGACGGCAGCGCCCGCACGGCATCAGGGTCTCACCCCGCCCGTCCACGCAGGCGAAGGCCACCAGGCGGCCGCCCCCGGAGGCGTGCAGGGCGCTGACCAGACCGCACTCCGCGCACAGGCCCACACCGTAGGAGGCGTTCTCCACGTTGCAGCCGCTCACGGTCCGGCCGTCGTCGACCAGCGCGGCCGCGCCCACCGGGTAGTTCGAGTAGGGCGCGTAGGCGTGGCGCATGGCCTCCCGGGCGGCCTCGCGCAGGGCCTCCCAGTCCTTCTCACGGAGTTCGCTCATGACCGGCTCGCCCTCCACTGTTTGCCGACTCCGGCGGGCGCGCGCAACCGTTGCGACGCCAACGAGAGCACCAGCAGGGTTGCGATGTGCGGGCTGTAGGTGGCCAGCTCACGCGGCAGCGAGTCGGTGCTGAAGTACCAGAACAGCAGGAAGGAGGCCACTCCGACTGCCAGAGCGGTAAGGCCCGCGGTCCGCTTCTCGGTCTTCCACATCGCTACGAGCGCGGCAGCGAGACCCGACAACGTCAGCACGACATAGACGGTGGTCAGCGAGACGTCGCCCATGACGAGGGCAGTGAAGGAACTCGTCCAGTAGGCCAGCGCGCCGACCACGCTCAGCCCGACGGAGATCAGCGCCAGCGGGGAGTCTCCTCTGTTCCAGGTACTCCACAGAGCCAGAGCCAGACCCACCAGCAGAAGGAGTGCCGAGACCGGATAGCACACGGCGGCCTGGGCGGCCAACGGACCAGCCGCAGCAAGGGCGTACACCAACGCACCGATCACGACGACCACGGAACCGACCCGGCCGAGTAGGGTCGCGCGCGTGCTCCACAGGGTCCAGGCCAGTAGCGCCGCCACGAGGAGGAGAAGCATCGCGTGGATGGCCGCGCCACCACCGCGGAGCTGGAGGGCGTCGGTGTACCCGAACAGCCCGGCCCCCATGATCAGCCCACCCGGACGCCAGTTACCGAAGATCATCGCGGCGAGTCCGATGTACCCGCGACCACCGGTCTGTCCCTCCTGATAGATGCTCGCGGCGACTAGGGAGAGAAACGCACCGCCCATCCCCGCCAGTCCACCAGAAATGATGACCGCGGTGTACTTGAGACGATAGACCGCCACTCCGAGGGACTCCGCGGCGTCAGGATTCTCCCCGACCGAACGCAGCCGCAGACCAAAGGCGGTCTTCCACAGCACCAGATAGGTCAGCGGAACCATCAGCAGCGCCAAGAGGGTGAACGCCGACATCCTGGTGGTCAACCCGATCGCCATGGCCGCGAGGTCGCTGGCCAAGAACACGCCGCTGGCCGCCAGGGGCTGGAGCAGATCGGGGATGACCGGCATGTTCAGTACCGGGAAGTTGGGAGTGGCTGGCGACTGAGCGGCCCCGGCACCGGCCACGTCCGCGTAGACCAGGATCGACAGGTAGCGCATCGCGCCGAGCATGAGGATGTTGATCGCGACACCGGACACGATCTGGTCCACCGCGAAGGTGACCGTGGTGACCGCGTGCAGTAGTCCGCCGGCCATCCCCGCCAAGATGCCCGCGAGAAGGCCGATCCACGGATTCCCGGTGCTCCAGGCGAAGTAGGCGCCGAACCAGGTTCCCAGGATCATCATGCCTTCGAGGCCGATGTTGATGATGCCCGCGCGTTCGGCCCACAGCCCTCCGAGGGCCGCCAGACCGATCGGGACCGCGAAGGTGAGCGTGGTGCGAATGGTACCCGCGTCGGTCAGCATGTCTTGGCCGGTGATGACACGCAGGCCGGCCAGGGAAACGAGCACCGCGGCGAAGAGGGTGAGGACGCGCCAACGAGCCCACCCCCTGGGACGCAACGGCGGTTTCACTGATTCCTTGACGTTCAGTTCCTGGCTCACTTCGCCTCCCCGCTGGACTCGACGGTCCTGCCGAGCTGCTTACCGATCTGCTGTTGCTGGTAGCGACGGCCCCAGCGGTGCACGACCTCGTAGACCACGACGACCGTGAGGACGATGGTGGCCTGCGCGATGACGGCGATCTCCTGCGGGATTCCGTCGAAGGGCAGGATGCCCGCCGCCTGGTCCAAGAAGGCCCAGAGCAAGGCGGCAAAGACGATGCCGACCGGATGATTTCGGCCCAGGAGCGCGATCGCGATGCCGATGAAGCCGATACCAGCGGGGAAGTCGAGGGCGTAGTAGTGCGAGTGCCCGAGCAGCTGGGGCAGACCCACCAGTCCGGCGAGCATGCCCGAGAAGAGCATGGACAGGAAGACCATCTTCTTCACGTTCACGCCGCTGGCCTCGGCGGCGGACTGCGACTGGCCGGTGGCCCGCAGCTCGAATCCGAACCGGGTGCGGTTGAGCATCAACCAGTAGAGAACGCCGACCGCGGCGGCGAGGACGATCAGGCCATAGATCTCCCTCTCGGAGCCGAGGAAGGTCGCGGGGATTCCCGGTACCCATGCCGACTCCGGCATGGGCGGAGTACCGATGTTGTTGGTGCTGATCTCGACCGCGAGACGGTTGGTGCTCAAGAGGTAGGCGGTGATGCCCGTGGCGATGGAGTTGAGCATGATCGTGGAGATCACCTCGGACACACCTCTCGCCACCTTGAGGTATCCGGCGATACCCGCCCACACACCACCGACCACGACGGCGGTGACGATGATGACGATCTGGCTGAGCACAGGGGGGAGCATGACGTAACCCCCCACCGCGGCAGCCAACAGCGCGGCGAGCCGGTACTGGCCGTCCACGCCGATGTTGAAGAGCCCCATCTTGAATCCGAGCGCCACTGCCACCGCGGCCAGGTAGAACGTGATGCTGTTGTTGATGATCTGCACCAGGCTGTCCGGCCGGGTGCCGAACTCCGCCATCCGACCAAAGGTCTGGAACGGTGCGATTCCGCTGAAGTAGAGCACCGCGGCGGTGACGGCGACCGCGATCACGGCCGCGGTCAGCACCGCGGCGAAGGACAACGCCATCATCGCCGCGAGACGGTGGAAGAGCACGAACGCGAGCAGTGCTCCGATCAAGGCGCCGAGCGCGGCCGCGACGGGCTCGAGCAACTGGAGGTCGAGCACCCAGGCAGAGACCAAACCGCCCGCGAGCGCCAGGATCAACGACATCGGGACGACCAGGACGTTGTGGAGGGGGGTGCCCTCTTCCTTGGTACCGTCGGCGCCCACACGGGTCCGGTCCGGGGTGTACGGCGCCAACACCGCCACCAGACCGAAGGAGAGGGTCACACCGATGAGGAGTGCCGCCCACCACAGCAGGAACACGTCGAGGACGACAGTGGTCACACCGCCCACGAGGACGGCGAGAAGGACCACGATCGGTGTGGCGACGGTACGGCGTCCGGAGTTACTCACGCGCCGTCCTCGCTCTCGTCTTGATGGGTGCCTTGAGCACCGCTGCCACCTTCTGTGTGTGCCACCGCCCCGTCCAGGCCGGCGCCGGTCATGGCGGAGCCGAGCTGTTCGGGGGTGACGCTGGTCGGGTCGGCCTCCGCGACCAGGCGGCCGCGCAGGATGACGTGGAGCGTGTCGGACATGCCGATGAGTTCGTCGAGGTCGGCGGAGATGAGCAGGACGGCCAGGCCGGCCGCTCGGGCCTCGCGCAGCTGTTCCCAGATGGCCGACTGGGCGCCGACGTCCACACCCCGGGTGGGGTGGGCGGCGACCAGGAAGCGGGGGTTCCCGCTCATCTCCCGGCCGATGATGAACTTCTGCTGGTTGCCCCCGGACAGCGCGTCGGCGACGACGTCGATGTTGGGGGTGCGCACGTCGTACTCGGCGACGATCCGCTCGGAGTCGGCGCGGGCGCCGGTCCGGTCGATCCAGGCGCCGTTGACGCTGGGCGTGCGGGTCTGGTGGCCCAGGATGCGGTTCTCCCACAACGGGGAGTCGAGCAGGATGCCGTGCCGGTGGCGGTCCTCGGGGATGTACCCGACACCCGCCTCCCGGATGCGCAGCGTGGACCACGCGGTGGTGTCGTCCCCGCCGAGGGAGATGGTGCCGGAGGCGACCCGCCGCATCCCCATGATGGCCTCGATGAGCTCGGACTGGCCGTTGCCCTCGACACCGGCGATGCCGACGATCTCGCCCTCGCGGATGTCCAGGGTGACGCCGTCGACGACGGATCGGCCCTCGGGAGAGAGGACGGTGATCCCGTTGAGGGACAGCACGACCCTGTCCGTCACCGTGGACTCGCGCAGCTCGGGGACGGGGAGCTCGCCGCCGACCATGAGTGTGGCCAGCTCGCGGGCGGTGGTGGTGCGCGGGTCGGCGGTGGCCACGGTGGTGCCGCGACGGATCACGGTGATGTCGTCGGCGACCGACAGGACCTCGTCGAGCTTGTGCGAGATGAAGATGACCGTGAGACCCTCGCGCTTGAGCACGCGCAGGTTGTCGAAGAGCTCGTCGACCTCCTGCGGCACCAGCACGGCCGTGGGCTCGTCCAGGATGATGGTCTCGGCGCCCCGGTAGAGCACCTTCAGGATCTCCACGCGCTGGCGGTCACCGACGCCCAGGTTCTCCATGAGGCGGTCCGGCTCGACACCGAGACCGTACTGGGCGGAGAGCTCCCGGATGCGGGCGCGGGCCCTGCGGCCGATGCCGTGCCTGCGCTCGGCGCCCAGAACGACGTTCTCCAGCACCGTGAGGTTGTCGGCCAGCATGAAGTGCTGGTGCACCATGCCGATGCCGTGCTTGATGGCGTCGGAGGGCGAGTGGAAGCGCACCTCCTGGCCCCGGATGCGGATGGTGCCCTCGTCCGGCCGGTGCATGCCGTACAGGGTCTTCATCAGCGTGGACTTACCCGCCCCGTTCTCGCCGACGATGGCGTGCACGGTACCGGGAGCCACGGAGATGTCGATGTCGTGGTTGGCCACGACGCCGGGGAAACGCTTCGTGATCCCGCGCAGCTCAACGGCGAGAGGCCCTGAGGCCTCGTCGCCCGATGGCGTGCTGCTCATCTTTCTCCTCGTGAAAACAGCAACGTGGTGTACGGGACCTGTGCGGTCGTGTCCGGACACCATCGTCACGGAAAACGGCAACCGGGACGGCACCGGAAGGGGTCTGCTCCGCTTCCGGCACCGTCCTGGGGCACATCGCAGCCTGGGCCGCGATGAGGCGCAACCTTGTCAATCGGCAGCTACGGCTGGGTCGGAACCTCGATGTCGCCGTCGATGATCTCCTGCTTGATCGCTTCGAGCTCCTCCTGGATCGGCTCGATGGCCTCCTCGTTGGAGAGCGTGTAGTCAACGCCGCCCTGGCTGAGGTCGAACCTCTGGACGCCGGTCTGCGGAGAACCGTCGACCACGGACTTGATCATCTCGAAGACAGCGAGGTCGACCTGCTTGATGGCGGAGGTCAGGACATGCGGCTTCTGGTCCTCTTCGGCGTTCAGGTACTGGTCGCTGTCGACACCGATGAAGGTGAAGTCGTTCTCGACCGAGGCCTCGAGGACTCCGATTCCCGCGGAGCCGGCGGCGTGGTAGATCACGTCGGCGCCGCGATCGTACTGGGCCTGGGCCCCCTGGAGCCCCTTGGCCGTATCGCTGAAGCCGCTCATGTCCGGAGGCTGGCTCAGGTAGTCGACCTCGACGTTGATGTCCTCGTTGATGTGCGCGACGCCCGCGACGTAGCCGGCCTCGAACTTGCGAATCAGCGGGGTTTCGACTCCGCCAACGAAACCGACATGGTCCTCCTCCGTGGTCAGGGCGGCAGCAGCGCCAGCCAGGAAGGAGGCCTGCTCCTCAGAGAAGACCAGGCTCGTGACATTCGGGAACTCGTCCTCGTCGATCTCGGAGTCGACGATCGCGAAGTTGGTGTCCGGGAAGTCCCCGGCCACCGCCTCCATGGGCTCCTGGTAGGCGAACCCGACACCGATGATGACGTCGAAGCCCTCACGAGCCATGTTCGCGAGGCGATCCTGCTTGTCGGAGTCGGCCTCGTTCTCCGCGGGCTCGAAGTCGGTGATCTCGACACCGAGTTCCTCAGCCGCCTGCGTCAGACCCCGATAGGCGGAGTCGTTGAACGAGCGGTCACCCTTGCCACCAACGTCGAAGGCCAGACCAACGCTGATCCCGTCGCTGTCGCCGCCTTCGGCAGCGCTGTCATCGGCCGCGTTGTCGCACGCGGTGAGTGCCAGCACGCCCGCGGCGGCGACCGCCGCGAACTTGGCTGCGTTGCTGCGCTTCACTTGAAAGTCTCCCCTTCGCCCTCTCAGCGGACCGCATTCCGCGCGGGACCGACCTGAGTTCTGCAGCCGGACGATATCCGCTGGCCGAATGTACATCTAACGAACAGCCGGAGTTGTTATGAAGGCGAGAGCAGAGCGACACGGGGCCTTACCGGGAAGTTACCAAGAGCACACCCGGCCGGGGCAACCTTCCTCCTTATCGCTGTTTTTGACCTCCGGTTCTCCCGACGAATCCGGCGGTGCGACCGTGTGTACCGTGACCCTTACCCTCGGTCACATTCGCCTGTTGGGGCCCAGCCGGTCTAGACCGGACTGGCCCACGGCGCGTGAGCTCGGACTCACCCCTCCAGGAACTCCGCCACAGCCTGCTTGAAGACACGCGAGGAGACGGCGTTGGCGTGGTCGCGTCCGGGCACCTCCACGAAGGCGCCTCCGCAACGCTCGGCGAGCCCGGCGGCACCCTCGGCGACGGTGTCCCTGGCCCCGGCGACCAGGAGCATCGGGCCCCCCGTGGGACGGGGTTCCTCTTTGAAGGGCCGGGACGCCTGACCCCGGACACAGGCGGCGAGCGCCGCGGCGTCGTTGCCCGGGAGCCCGACCACGGTCCGGTACACGTGGTCGAAGGGGGTGTCGCCCGTACCCGGCTCGGCGGTGTCCAGACCCGCCAGGGCGTTGGCGGGGCCGAAGCCGCCCAGGACCGTCCGGCGCACCCGGTCGGGGGCGGTGAGCGCGAGTTCCCAGGCGATCCGGGAACCCATCGAGTAGCCGACGACGTCGACCCGCTCCACCTCCAGCAGGTCGAGGAGGGCGAGGACGTCGGCGACGAAGTGTTCGGGCAGGTAGAGCCCGCTGTCGGTGGGCTTGTCACTGCCCCCGTGCCCGCGCAGGTCGGGTCCGATCACCCGGCGCCCGGCCGTGTCGAGGGCGCGCGGCCACCCGGCCGCGCTCCAATTCATCTCGAAGTTGGTCCCGAAACCGTGCAGCAGAAGCACCGGTACGGGGTCGCCGGGGGCCTGCGACGGCAAATCCGCATAACGCATTGTCACGTCTCCGACGGGATTCGCGTTCATGAATCCATTCCGTTCTCGTGCGGGGGTGGGTTTTACCGGAAGCGGGCGAGGGCCCATTCAGATGTTCCTATAAACGGAATGACCCGAAGGGTCGCTCCGTTCGTGTCGACATCCGAACGGGCCCTCGCCGCGAGCGCGTCAGTCCGTCGGCGGCCTGAGCCGGACCCGACGCTTGGGCGCGGCGTCCTCGGAGGGGACCCGTCCGACGATTCCGGCCTGTGGCGCCTTCTCCTCGACCTCCACCGCGAAGGTCACCAGGGGTGCGCCCACCGGGACGACCTGGTCCTCCTCGGCGTGCAGTTCGACCACGCGACCGGCCTTGGGCGAGGGGATGACCACGGCGGACTTGGTGGTCTCCACCTCGACCAGCGGGTCGTTGCGGCCGATGGTGTCCCCGACCGCCACCTGCCACTCAAGGACGGTCGCCTCGACCAGGCCCTCACCCAGGTCGGGGAGGGTGAAGGTGATGTTCTCTTCTGCCATGCGGGCTAGTACTCCAGGGTTCGCTGGACCGCGAGCAGGACGCGGTCGATCGTCGGCAGGTACTGGTTCTCCAACGGTCCGGCCGGGTAGGGGACGTCGAACCCCGTGACCCGCTGGACCGGGGCGGCCAGCTCCCGGAAACAGTTCTCGGTGACCAAGGCGGCCACCTCGGCGCCCAGGCCCGCGGTGAGCGGTGCCTCGTGCACGACGACGGCGCGCTTGGTGCGGCCGACCGAGGCGGCCAGTCCGGCGGCGTCGATGGGCTTGAGCCAGCGCAGGTCGAGGACCTCCAGTTCCACACCGTCCTCGGCGGCGAGCTCGGCCACCTGGACGCAGCGGTGCACCATGGCGCCCCAGGCGATGAGGGTGGCGTGGCGGCCGGGGCGCACGATGCGGCTGGTTCCGATGGGGTCGGTGGGCTCGCCCAACCGGACCGGGCGACGATCCCAGTAGCGCGCCTTGGGCTCCATGTACACAACCGGGTCGTCCGAGCGCACGGACTGGAGCAGCAGGCTGTAGGCCTCGGCCGGGTCGGAGGGCGCGACGACCTTCAGCCCCGGGGTGTGGGCGAAGAGCGCCTCCAGGCTCTCGCCGTGGTGCTCCGGGGCCTGGATACCGCCGAAGGACGGTAGTCGCAGGGTGATCGGCATGGGCGCCGCGCCACGGGTGCGGTAGTTCATGCGCGCCACCTGGTTGACGATCTGGTCGACGGCCGGATACGCGAATCCGTCGAACTGGAGCTCGGGGACCGGCCGCCAGCCGTTCATCGCCAGACCGACCGCCATGCCCATGATGGCCGACTCCGCCAGGGGGGTGTCGAAGACGCGCTGGTCGCCGAACTCCTTCTGGAGCCCGTCGGTGACGCGGAAGACACCGCCGAGGGCGCCCACGTCCTCCCCGAAGACGAGGACGTCGGGGTCCTCCTCCAGCAGGACGCGCAGGGCGCGGTTGATCGCCTGCTGCATGGACAGTTCGACCGCCGGGGACTCGACCGGGGCGTCGGCGCGTTCGATCAGCTCGGTCACAGCTCGACCTCTTCCTGCCAGGTGCGGTGCTGCCGGGCCAGCTCCTCGGTGGTCTCCCGGAAGACGTGGGTGAACAGCTCGGAGCCGTGCGGCTCGGGGGCCTCGGCCACTCCGTCGCGGATCTCCTCGGCACGCTTGGCGGCCTCGGCGTCGACGGCGGCCAGCTCGGTCTCGTCGGCGTGTCCGGCCTCGACGATCGCCGCGCGGAGGAGGTCGAGGGGGTCGCGTCGGCGCCAGGGCTCGGCCTCGGTCTCGTCCCGGTACCGGCCGGGGTCGTCGGAGGTGGAGTGGGGTTCGACGCGGTAGGTGAGGGCCTCGATGACGGTGGGGCCGCCACTGGTGCGGGCGCGCTCGACCGCCTCCGCGGTGGCGGTGTACACGGCGCCGACGTCGTTGCCGTCCACGAGGACCCCGGCCATGCCGTATCCCTCGGCCCGCGCGGCGACGGAGCCGCCCGCGACCTGGCGCTCGTTGGGTACCGACAGCGCCCACTGGTTGTTCTGGCAGAGGAAGACGACGGGGGCGGTGAAGACGCCCGCGAAGTTCATGGCCTCGTGCACGTCGCCCTCGGAGCTGGCGCCGTCGCCGAAGTAGGCCATGGCGACGCCGTCGCCGCCGCGGAGCCGCTCACCGACCGCCCATCCGACCGCGTGGGGGACGGGGCCGCCCACGACCGCGTTGATCGCGCCGAAGCGGGACTCCATGACGTCGTAGAGGCCGCCGTGCCACAGGGCGCGGTGGGTGGACATGTAGCCGACCATCTCGACGCCGTAGGCGAGGGCGGAGGCCATCTCGCGGTAGGTGGGGAAGACGAAGTCTCGGGCGGGGTCGAGCGCGCTGGCGCTGCCCACCTGGGCGGCCTCCTGGCCGCGCACGGAGACGTAGGCGGGGAAGACGCCCTGGCGCTGGAGGGCGATGGCCTCCGTGTCCAGGTCGCGGGCGGTGCGCATGGCGCGGTACAGCTCGCGGGTGAGTTCGGGGCGCAGGTGCTCCACGGTGATGGGGCCCTGTCCCTCGGGCTCTGGGGTCGGCATGTCGAGCGGCTCCCAACGTGGCCCTGCGCGCGTGGTGGCGCGACCCGGGCTCGGGGTGGTCACGGTCTGCCCTTGATTCTCCGCACAACTGGACAGTTCCGCTAGATATGACCGTACAGTCGATACGATCACGAACGTTGCACCCTGTTTGGTTCGCGATCGTCCAGGATCAGACCTCTCGAACGAGCGAAAACGACACGCAGTGCCAAACATCACGAATCACCATCAACACCACCATCCTCCCGCCCCACCGCGAGGCACCCCGGAGGCCACGCACAGGAGTCGTCGTATGCCCGAACCGTCACGACAAATAGGCCGGAAATGGGTACCAAACCAAGAATTTCTGGCGGAATCTGGCACATCGGGTGTAGTTAGTGCCCAGTCAGGGAAACCCTCGACCCACCGCGTGCGTCAACCATGAGTACAGTCGGAACTTCTCCGCCACTCCCCCGTTTGGCGGTTCGCACAAGAGGTCCGGTCGCACGAATCCCCCCGCCCCCACACCGACCCGAACACCACGGAACGTGCGTCCGACATCTCCCGACCGGTTTTTCCGAGCTTCCTGTCAATGACGACGGCACGGAGCAGAGCCCTGCGACAAGAGCACACGAGGAGCACGCACATGGCCATGGGCGAACAGCACAGGAACGGCCGGCGGCCGGACACGACCGACCAGACCATTCTGAGCGCGCTCGCCAAGGACGCCCGGACCGGCATCACCGAGATCGCCGCGCTGGCCAACGTCTCCCGAGCCACGGCCTACAACCGCATCAAGCGCCTCACCGACGAGGGGGTCATCCGCGGCTACTCCGTGGTGACCGACCACTCCAAGATGGGGCTGGGCGTCACCGCGCTGGTCCTCATCTCCGGCAGCCAGCCCGACTGGCGGGCCAACCGGGAGATCCTCTCGTCCTACCCCGAGATCGAGTACTGCTGGTACGTGGTGGGGTCGGCCGACATCGTGCTGCTGGTCCGCGTCGCCAACACCAACCAGCTGCGCGACCTGATCCTCAGCCGACTCCAGTCCCTCCCCGGTGTGACGTCCACCCAGACGCTCACCGTCATCGACGAGGTCGTCCACCGGCCGGTCGTGGAACCCGCCGAGGGGAGCGAGTAGCACCGGACCCGCCCCGGCTCACCCCCCGACCACCCCGGCGACCGCCGCCATCAGCTCGGACAGCAGTTCCGAGCCGCGCGCGCGGCTGGCAGCGACGTCGCCCCCGACCTCCGACACCACCTCGGCGTAGGCCTTCAGTTTGGGCTCGGTCCCGGAGGGGCGCAGCGTGACCCGCCCCCGCGTCCCCCCTCCGAGCTCGAAGCGCACGGCGTCCGTCGGCGGCAGACCCCCGTGGCCGTCGGCGAAGTCCACGACCCCCGTCACCCTCAGGGGGCCGAACGCGGCGGGCGGTTGCGCGCGCAGCCGCCGCATCGCCGCCCCGATCTCCGCGAGGTCGGTCACCCGGACCGACAGCTGGTCGCTCAGGTGCAGACCGTACCTGCGGGCCTGGTCGTCGAGGAGGTCGACCAGCGTGCGCCCCCGGTCCTTCGCCTCGGCGGCCAGCGCCAACGCCACGAGCGCCGCGCTGATGCCGTCCTTGTCCGCCACCGGGCGGCCGTCGTCTCCCCCCACGCAGTAGCCCAGGGCCTCCTCATAGGAGAACACCCGGTTCTCGCCCGGCCGCCCCGCCCGGGCCAGCCACTTGAACCCGGTCAGGGTCTCCTCGTAGCGCACCCCCCGGTCGCGGGCGATCGCGCCGAGCAGGCTGGAGGAGACGATCGAGGTGGCCACCACCCGGTCCGCGCCGCCCGTGTGGTCGAGGACGTACTCGGCGAGCAGGCCGCCCACCTCGTTGCCGGTCAGCAGCCCGTACCCTGGCACCGCCAATGCCAGCCGGTCGGCGTCCGGATCGTTGGCCACCACCAGGTCGGCGCCCTGGGCCTCCCCCGCCGCCAGGGCCAGGTCCATCGCCCCCGGCTCCTCCGGGTTGGGGAAGGCGACCGTCGGGAAGTCGGGGTCGGGGTCGAACTGCTCGGCCACCACCCGGGGCGGGGCGAACCCGGCCCGGCCGACCGCCTCCAGCAGCACGCGGCCGCCCACACCGTGCAGGGGCGTGTAGGCCACCGACAGCTCACGCGGGCCGTCCGGGACCAGCGCGGTGACCGCGTCCAGGTAGGCGGCCACCGCCTCCTCGCCCAGGACCTCCCAGTCCTCGCCGAGGGGGAGCGCGCCGACCGGTCCCACCGCGTCGATGGCGGCGGAGATCTCGGCGTCCACCGGGGAGACGATCTGACTGCCCGCGTCGTCGCCGGACCCGCCCGTGTACACCTTGTACCCGTTGTCCTGGGGCGGGTTGTGGCTGGCGGTCACCACGATTCCCGCGTCCGCGCCCAGCCGACGCAGGGTGTGGGCGAGCACCGGGGTGGGCAGCGGGCCGGGCAACAGGGAGACCCGGTGCCCGGCCCCGGTGAGGACGGCGGCGCTGTCCCGCGCGAAGTCGGCGGACCGGTGCCGGGCGTCGTACCCGATCACCACGTGTGCGGGCCCCTCCCCCAGCCACGCCGCGATCCCGGCGGCGGCCCGCATGACCACCACCCGGTTCATCCGGTTGGGCCCGGCCCCCAGCGCTCCGCGCAGCCCCGCCGTCCCGAACTCCAGACGGCCGGAGAACCGGTCGGCGATGTCGGCCAGGGCCTGCCCGTCGCCGACCTCGACCCGGGCCAGGAGGTCACCCAGTTCACCGCGCGTCGCGGGGTCGGGGTCCTGGTCGAGCCAGGCCCCGGCCTGGCGGAGGAGGGCGGAGTCGGTCATGGGGATCTCCCGTCCGGAGGTCGGTGGTGGCGGTGGCGGCCCTGTCGGGCCGGGGGGGTTCACGTCGTCGGACGGCTCAGAAGCGCCGCACGATGTCCGCGAGCAGGCGGCCCACCGTGGCGGCGGAGTCGCGGCCGGTGGCGAGGACGTCCTCGTGGTCGAGGTTGGCACCCTCCAGACCGGCGGCGATGTTGGTGACCAGGGACATCCCCAGCACCCGGGCACCGGCCTCGCGGGCGGCGATGGCCTCCAGGACGGTGGACATACCGACCAGGTCGGCGCCCATGGCACGGAGCATGCGCACCTCGGCCGGGGTCTCGAAGTGCGGTCCGGGCATGGCCGCGTACACGCCCTCGGGCAGGTCCGGGGCGACCTCGCGGGCCAGGGAACGCAGCTCCGGGGTGTAGGTCCGGGTCAGGTCCACGAAGGTCGCGCCGGTCAGCGGCGAGCGCGCGGTCATGTTGAGGTGGTCGGCGATCAGCACCGGAGAGCCCACCGCGTAGTCGGGGTTAATGCCCCCCGCGGCGTTGGTGAGCACGATGGTCCCGGCGCCCGCCGCGACGGCCGTGCGGACGTTGTGCACGACCGCGTCGGTGCCGTGGCCCTCGTACAGGTGGGTGCGGCCGAGGAAGGCGAGCACGTTCCGGTCGCCGTCCGCGATGCTGCGCAGCGTGCCGCTGTGGCCCTCCACCGCCGGGGGCAGGAAGCCGGGTAGCTCGGACGTGGCGAACTCGTGCTTGGAGTCGCCGAGCAGGTCGGCGGCGGGCGCCCAGCCGGACCCCATCACCAGGGCCACGTCGTAGCTGTCCACACCGGTACGCGCGCGCAGCTCGGCGGCGGCCTCCTCGGCGGCGGCCTGGGGTGTACGAGTCACTGGGTGTCTCCGTTCATCTGGACCGCTGGAGCGGTTCGGGGTGGGGTGCGGGCTCCAGGGGGCGCGACATCACTTCCTGGGGGCCCGCGTCGCCGGGCACGACCGTGCCGGTGAAGTCGAAGCCGGAGGCCTTGTAGACGCGCTGCGCCGGTAGGTTGCCCCGGTTGACGCAGAGCACGACCTCCCTGGCGTGCGGGGCGACCTCGCGGACCAGCCCGTCCAGGAGGGGGGCGGAGCACGACGCCCGGCCCACGCCGCGGCCCTGCCATTGTGACGTGACGTAGTAGGCGCGCAGCAGTACGGCGCGCTCCGGCGCGTCGACCAGCTCCGAGCGGATCACCCGGTCGAGCACGCCGAATCCGGCGCAGGCCTCGCGCGCCCGTTCGGGGCCGTCCACCGGCCCCTCCAGGGCCACGACCGCGTAGGGGAAGCGCTCGGGGTCGCCGTCTGCGTCGGGCAGGGTCCGTGCGGGCAGCCCGGTGAAGCGCGACTGCTCCGGCGGCAGCCGGTGCGAGAGCGCGGCCTCCCTGAGCAGGTCCGCCTCGGCCGTCCCCGTGTCCAGCCGGACCAGCCGGACCTGGGAGGTGTCCCAGAGTCCGGCGGCCCGTCTGCGCGATCCACGCCACCGGGTCACCGGGGCTCCGGGAGCTGGGGGACGGGGTGGTAGCCGGTCTCGACCGGCCGGGTCAGCACGGACTGCGTGCCGTGCTCGCCCGCGTCGTGGCGGCGGCCGTTCGGCGTGAACCCGGCGGCCCGGTAGGTGCGTTCGCCCATGTCGTTGCCGTCGTTGACGCACAGGGCGATCTCGGTGGCGTCGGGGGCGATCGCCGCCACCAGCAGGTCGAGCAGTGGAGCGGAGCAGGCGGCGCGGCCGATCCCCTTCCCTTGGTGTTCGAGGGCGATGTAGAACGCGCGCAGCTGCACGGCGCGTTCCGGGTCGTCGACGAGGGCGCGGAGCTGGCCGACCCGGTCGATGACCCCGAAGCCCACGCAGGCGCGCAGGACGGTGGCCCGGTCGGTCAGGGGGCCGTCGTTGAGTACGACGGCGTAGGGGTGGCGTGCGGGGTCCTGGTCGGCGCGGGGCAGGGTGTGCACCGCCTCGTCGATGAACCGGCGCTGGTCGGGGGCGACCCGCTGGCGGGGCAGGACCTCGCGCAGCAGGGCCACCTCGGGGGTGGTGCGGTCCAGGCGCACGAGGCGCAGTCCGGGCACGCGCTCGGGGGCGCCTGGCCCGGTGGTTCGGGGCTCGGCCTGTTCGGGGGTGTTCGCTGACACCGTTCCTCCACTCGGCTGTCGGGCCGTTCCCGCCCCCGGAAGGTGGGGGCGGGCCGGACCGTCAGTCTTACACCCCGACCGGATGCCAGACGGTCTTGGTCTCCAGGAAGGGCGACAACCGGGAGGTCCCGGGGTCGGTGTCGAGCCAGGCGTCCTCTCCCCCGGTCGCTTCGGGGCCGGGGCGCAGCACCCGGGTGAGGGTGGTGGCCGCGGTCCGCTCGAACTCCACCGCGTGCCCGCCCGCACCGGTGAGGTCGAGGGCGTTGACGTCGGCGTGCGAGGCCAGGTGCGGGCCGATCTCGCCCGCGCTCCCGGTGAGCAGGTTGACGACGCCTCCGGGCAGGTCGGAGGTGGCGAAAACCTCGGCCAGCTCGATCGCGGCCAGGGGCGCGGCCTCGGAGGTGACCACCACGGCCGTGTTGCCGGTGGCGATCACCGGGGCGAGGACCGAGGTGAGCCCGAGCAGCGGGGCGCCCTGGGGCGCGAACACCGCGACCACGCCGGTGGGTTCGGGGGCGGAGTGGTTGTAGTAGGGGCCGGAGACCGGGTTGGCGCCGCCGAGCACCTGGGCGAACTTGTCGGTCCAGCCCGCGTAGTACACCCAGCGGTCGACAGCGGCGGACACGGTGCGGTCGGCCTCGGCGGGGGTCGCGCCCAGGGCCTCGACGAGGCGGGCGGCGAACTGCGCGCGCCGCCCCTCCATGACCTCGGCGACCCGGTACAGGATCTGGCCCCGGTTGTAGGCGGTGCGCCCGGACCAGCCGCCGAAGGCCTTGCGGGCGGCCGTGACGGCGTCGCGCGCGTCCTTGCGTGAGGCCTGGGAGGCGTTGGCCAGGTGGGTGCCGTCGGCTGAGGTCACCGGGTAGCTCCTGCCGGACTCCGATCGGGGGAAGGCCCCGCCGAGGTAGAGCTTGTAGGTCTTGCGGACCGCGATCCGGGCCGGGGCGGGTGCCCCCTCCCCGGAACCGGCGCCCTTCTTCTTGTTGCCGCGCCGCTCAGCCAAGGTAGGCCTCCAAACCGTGGCGGCCGCCCTCGCGGCCGTATCCCGACTCCTTGTAGCCGCCGAAGGGGCTGGTCGGGTCGAACTTGTTGAACGTGTTGGACCAGATGACGCCGGCGCGCAGGCGCTCGGCGGTCCACAGCATGCGGGAGCCCTTCTCGGTCCACACTCCGGCCGAGAGCCCGTAGGGCGTGTTGTTGGCCTTGGCCACCGCTTCCTCGGGGGTGCGGAAGGTCAGGACCGACAGCACGGGGCCGAAGATCTCCTCATGGGCCACCCGGTGCGCCTGGCTGACGCCGGTGAGCACGGTGGGCGCGAACCAGTACCCGCTGGCGGGCAGGTCGCAGGCGGGCGACCAGCGCTCGACGTTCTCCTCGTCGGCGGTGGCGGTGAGCTCGCGGACCCGTTCCAGCTGGGCGGCGGAGTTGATGGCGCCGATGTCGGTGTTCTTGTCGAGCGGGTCGCCCAGCCGGAGCTTGGCGACGCGTTCCTTGAGCCGGGGCAGGAACTCCTCGGCGATCGACTCCTGGAGGAGCAGGCGCGAACCGGCGCAGCACACGTGGCCCTGGTTGAAGAAGATGCCGGTGACGACACCCTCCACGGCCTGGTCGAGGGCGGCGTCGTCGTAGACGATGTTGGCGCCCTTGCCGCCCAGTTCGAGGGTGAGCCGCTTGTCGGTCCCGGCCACGGCGCGGGCGATCTCGCGACCGACCCCGGTGGAGCCGGTGAAGGCGACCTTGTCGGTACCCGGGTGCTGGACCAGGGCCCGTCCGGTCTCGCCCGCGCCCGTGAGGATGTTGACCACGCCGGGGGGAAGGTCGGCCTCCTGGCAGATCTCCGCGAAGACCAGCGCGCTGAGCGGCGTGGTCTCGGCGGGCTTGAGCACCACGGTGTTGCCGGTGGCCAGCGCCGGGGCGACCTTCCAGGCGAGCATGAGCAGCGGGAAGTTCCAGGGGATGACCTGGGCGGCCACCCCGAGGGAGGCGGGGTTCGGGCCCAGTCCGGCGTGGGCGAGCTTGTCGGCCCATCCGGCGTAGTAGAAGAAGTGCGCGGCGACCAGCGGCAGGTCGACGTCGCGGGTCTCCTTGATGGGCTTGCCGTTGTCCATCGTCTCCAGGACCGCCAGTTCGCGTGAGCGCTCCTGGATGATCCTGGCGATGCGGAACAGGTACTTGCCGCGTTCGGCGCCGCTCATGCGGCCCCACACGGTGTCGTGGGCGCGGCGGGCGGCGGCGACGGCGCGGTCGACGTCGGCCTCCCCCGCGACGGCCACCCGGGCCAGCTCCTCCTCGTCGGCCGGATTGAGCGTGGTGAGGTACTCACCGCTCTGGGCCGGGGTGAACTCGCCGTCGACGAACAGGTCGTAGGTCTCGCGCAGGCTGACGACGGAGCGGGACTCCGGTGCGGGCGCGTACTCGAAGATCACGGCTCAGTCCTGCGTGTAGTAGTCGGGGCCCGGGTAGGTGCCTGTGGTCAGCCTGGTGCGCTGCATGAGCAGGTCGTTGAGCAGGCTGGAGGCGCCGATGCGGAACAGGTCGGGGGTCAGCCACTCCGGTCCGGCGGTCTCGTTGACCAGGACCAGGTTGCGGAGGGCGTCCTTGGTGGTGCGGATGCCGCCCGCGGGTTTGACGCCGATCCGGCGGCCGGTGGCGGCGTGGTGGTCGCGCACGGCCTCCAGCATGACCAGGGTGACGGGCAGGGTCGCGGCGGGCGCCACCTTGCCGGTGGAGGTCTTGACGAAGTCCCCGCCGGCGCGCATGGCCAGGTGGGAGGCGCGGCGGACGTTGTCGTAGGTGACCAGTTCGCCGGTCTCCAGGATGACCTTGAGGTGGGCGTCGCCGCAGGCCTCCTTGACCGCGACGATCTCCTCGTGGACCTTGAGGTAGTCGCCGGAGAGGAAGGCGCCCCGGTCGATGACCATGTCGATCTCGCTGGCGCCGTCGGCGACCGCTCGCCGGGTGTCGGCGAGTTTGACCTCCAGGGGTGCGCGACCGGCGGGGAAGGCGGTGGCCACCGAGGCCACACCGATCCCGGTGCCGCGCAGGGCCTCCACGGCGACGGAGACCATGTCGGGGTAGACGCAGACCGCGCCCACGTGCGGCACGGTGCGGTCGGCGGGGTCGGGCAGGGCGGCCTTGGCGCACAGGGCCCTGACCTTGCCGGGTGTGTCGGCGCCCTCCAGGGTGGTGAGGTCGACCATGGAGACGGCCAGGTCGATGGCGCGGGCCTTGGCGGTGGTCTTGATCGACCGGGTGGCCAGGTCCTGGGCCCGGGCGCGGGCGCCGACCTCGTCGACTCCCGGGAGGCCGTGCAGGAACGCCCGGAGCGCGCGGTTGGTCGTCGCCTCGGGCACGGATGCGGTGTGGGGCACGGGCACCTACAGCTCGTCGGTTCAACTGGGGCCGTCCGCTGCTGCCTGCGCGAACGGCGTGTCCTCGCTCGACGCGGGGTGGGTGTCCCCCGCCGTCAGGCAGTCACCATAACCCCGGGCCGGTCCGCCGTCAGGCCCGGGCGGGTGCGCGCCCCGAAGGTTGGAGGAGGCTCCAAGAGGCGAAGGCGGCCGACATGGTTCTTTCCTCCAATCAGGGGCGGGGAAAGCCCGGAAAGCGTGGTTCCGGGCGGGCGGAACGGGACCCGCGAGGGCAGCGCGGTCTAGACCGGATGCCCTCCCGAGGGCGCGCCACCCGTACCGGCCCCGGCCTCCCCGGCGGGGGCGCGCGACTACGCTGGGAGGCATGGCGGAGTTCCGGATCAGCAGTGACGACACGCAGGTCGACCTGCGCAGGATGGCCACGGCGTTGGCCGAGTCCCAAGGGTGGGCGCGCGAGGACGTGAGCATCTGGGACAACCGCCGGGGCGAGGTGATCGTGAACATCGACGACTCCCTGCTGCGCAGGCCCGAGGCCGACCCCGAGCACCGGCCCCGGCACACCCCGCACGCCGTGCACGACGCCTGCGAACTGCTGCGCCGGGAGGACCCCTCCCTGCGCGGGGTGGACTTCGCGGCCCTGCGCGACGAGAGCGCCCGGTTCTTCTCGGCGGGGTGGACCCTGGCCGACCTGCGGCACGCCCTGGCCCACCGCCCGGACGGGATGGCGTGGGAGAGCGGCCCGGACTTTCGGGGCGCCCCCTGGTTCGCGCACCGGCTGTCGGCGTGGAAGACCCCGGACGGCGACATCCGGCCCTCCCAGTCGCAGGAGTCGGCACAACTGCGGGTGATCAGCCGGGCCGGGCTGCCCGTGGACATCGGCCTGCCCGAGGACGCCGAGTTGTCGGCCCGCCCCGTCGCCAGCCCGGAGGCGGCGCGCTCGGCCGCCGACGACGCCCGGCGGCTGATCCGGCAGAACACGCGCACCACCACGGACACGCTGGCGCACCGGGACCGCACGTCCGCGCACATCACCCGGCCCGAGGACCGGACCTGAGCGGTTCTCCCCCGCCCGTACCGGTCGCGCGGACCCCCGGACCGGGGGCCGCACCGGGGCACGGGCGGCGGCCCGGGCCTCAGCCCGTGCCCGTCCCGGGGTCCGGACCTTCGGGGTCGCGACCCGGTCCCCGCTCTCCGCGCTCGCCGTCCGGCCCGGGCCCCGGACGGTCGGAGCGACCGACCCCCGCGTAGTCGACCGCCGCGTCGGCGAAGGCGCCCAGTCCGGTCTCCAACGGTCCCCGGCCCACCGCCCAGCGCCACAGGCTGGCGAAGACCAGCGAGCCGACGACGAAGTACTCCAGGTACCAGGAGCCGCTCGCGGAACCCTCCGGGTGCAGCGCCACGACCACCGCCAGGACCAGGATGTGCCCGGTGTAGACGGTCAGGGGCATCCTCCCCACGGAGGTCAGCGGGTACAGCACGCGCGGAAGGCGTTCGGCCAGCACCACGCACACCACCAGGACCACCAGGGCCTGTCCCACCGCTTCGAGGATCTCGAAGGTCGTACCGGTGTGCGGGGTGTTCACCGCCAGCCACCACCAGGAGTCCGTGGGCACCTGCCCGCTGATGCTGTGGGCGTGGTCCGTGGTGGCGTAACGCAGGTCCTCGGCGTACCCCGGGTCGAGCGAGCTGAGCGGTCGGCCCTCGAGGAACGGGTGCTCCGCCTCGGTCAGTCGGTCCAGGCCGCCCAACGGCTGGAGGAGCACCCACGAACCCAGGTAGCCCGAGGCCGCCGCGACCGCCCCGCCGACCGCCAACCGGACCCGCACCGCGGTGGAGGTCAGGTCCGTGCGGCCCACCGCCATCCCCGCGATCACGAACACCATGAAGGTGATCGCCGGGTAGTAGCCGGTCAGCAGGAACTCGGTGAGCGAGGTGACCGCGCCCGTGCGCACGCCCGCCGGGAAGAACTCCAGCCGCAGCGCGAACGACACGACCGGCCCCAGCAGCGCCAGGGCGCCCGCCGCCGCCCAGAGCGGGGCCGCGCGCGCCCGTAGCAGCGGCAGCGCCAGCACGAAGTACCCGGCGTAGTAGGTGAGGATGATCGCCACCGGCACGGCGAAGGAGTCCAGGACCAGCCCCAACACCCCGATGAGCAGGGCCCGGGCCAGGACGCGGACGACCGCCTCACGCAACCGGACGCCCTCGACCGGGGCGGTGCGCCCGGTCATCAGGGCCAGGGAGAGCCCGGCGAGGAAGGCGAAGAGGGCGGAGGAGTTGCCGCGCACGAGGCTGTGCAGCTCCCACCCCTGTTCCTCGGGCAGCAGACCGAAGGAGACGACCCCGAGGTGGACGGCGAACATCCCGAACACCGCGAGCGCCCGCGCGGCGTCGATGCCGTCGACACGGCGCCGGTCCGGCGCGGGCGGGCTGGCGGACGGGGGGCGGGCGGATCGGTTCTGGGACACGTTGTCAGGCTACGCCCGGCTCTGTCCCGGAGCGAGCGACGGCCGTACCCGGCCACGGGGCCGACCGGGCCCGGAGTGGTGCTCCTCCGGGCCCTGTCGGCGGGCGGCGCCGCCGCCCCGGCTCAGTCGTCGACCAGTTCGCTGAAGTGGTCCAGCGCCTCGGGGTTGGCCAGCGAGTCACGGCTGGCCACCTTCTTGGGGTCCTCGCCCATGAGGATGCGCTTGACCGGCACCTCCAGCACCTTGCCGGACAGGGTGCGCGGCACCGACGCGATCACCCGGACCCGGTCGGGCACGTGCCGGGGCGAGCAGTCGGTGCGGATACGGCGCGCGATCTCCCTGGGCAGGTCGCCCTCCAGGTCGGCGCCCTCCCGCAGCACGGTGAAGAGCTCGATCCTTGAGGAGCCGTCGCTCTGCGGCACGTCCACGACCAGGGCGTCCACCACGTCGTCCAGGGCCAGCACGGCGCGGTAGATCTCGCTGGTGCCCATGCGGACACCGCCCCGGTTGATGGTGGAGTCCGAGCGGCCGTAGATGATCGCGGTGCCGCGGTCGGTGATCTCGATCCAGTCGCCGTGCCGCCACACGCCCGGGTAGACGGAGAAGTAGCTGTCGCGCAGGCGCTCGCCGTCGGTGTCGCCCCACAGGAACACCGGCATGGAGGGGGCGGGCTCGGTGACCACCAGCTCGCCGACCTCGCCGACCAGCTCGTTGCCGTCCGGGTCCCAGGAGGCCACGGCCATGCCCAGCCCGCGCGACTGGATCTCGCCCTCGTACACGGGCAGGGTCGGGGTCCCGCCGACCAGGCAGCTACAGATGTCGGTGCCGCCGCTGGTGGAGAACAGCCACAGGTCGTCGTCGAACTCCTCGTACACCCAGGAGAACGCCTCCGGGCTGAGCGGGGAGCCGGTGGAACCGATCGCCCTGAGCGCGGACAGGTCGCGGCCCCGGGCGGGGTGCACACCCTCCTTCATGCACGAGGACAGGTATCCGGCGCTGGTGCCGAAGACCGTCACCCCGGCCTGCGCGGCCAGGTCCCAGAGCGAGCCCAGGTCAGGGGCCGCGGCCCGGGCCCGGCTGCCGTCCGCGGCGGGGGTCGGGTGGGCGGGGCTGCCGTCGTACAGCACGATGGACGCCCTGGTCAACAACACGCTGACCAGGAAGTTCCACATCATCCAACCCGTGGTGGTGAACCACAGGACCCGGTCGTGCGCCTGGGCGTCCAGGTGCAGGTTCAGGTTCTTGAGCTGTTCGAGGAGGATGCCGCCGTGGCCCTGGACGATCGCCTTGGGCAGGCCGGTGGTCCCCGACGAGTACAGGACCCACAGGGGGTGGTCGAACGGGACCGGGGTGAAGGTCAGCTCCGCGTCCGCGCCGCCCTCGGTGAGCCGCTCCCAGGACAGGGTCCCGTCGAGGGGCTCCCCGGGGGCGAGGTAGTCGAGGAGGACGGTGTGCTCGACGGTGGGGAGCGCCGCGCGCAGTTCCCCCACCACCGGGCGGCGGTCGAAGTCCTTGCCCGCGTAGCGGTAGCCGTCGACGGCGAGCAGCACCTTGGGCTCGATCTGGGCGAAGCGGTCGATGACGCTGCGCACGCCGAAGTCGGGCGAGCAGGAGGACCAGATCGCGCCGAGGGAGGCGACGGCGTAGAACGCCGCGGCGGTCTCGGGCAGGTTGGGCAGGTACGCGGCCACGCGGTCGCCCCGGCCCACACCGAGCTCGCGCAGGCCCGCGGCGATCGCTGCGGTGCGCTCCCGAAGGTCGCCCCAGGTCCAGGAGTCCAGTGCCCTGAGCTCGGTGGCGTGGCGAATGGCCACCGCGTGGGGGTCGCGCCCCTCGAAGACGTGCTCGGCGTAGTTGAGGGTCGCCCCGGGGAACCACCGTGCGCCCGGCATGGAGCGTTCGGCGAGGACGCTCTCGTACGGGGTGGCGGCGCGGACCCCGAAGTAGTCCCAGATGGACGCCCAGAAGCCGTCGACGTCGGTTACCGACCACCGCCACAGTGCGTCGAAGTCGAAGTCCGTGGCGGCGGTGGAGCCCCCGCCGCCGAAGGCCTTGACCCCCCGTTCGCGCTCGGCCCACCGGGCGAACGCGACGATGTTGGAGGACTCGATACGGTCCTCACCGGGCTCCCAGAGCACACGGGGCACGCTGCTCTCCGTCATTGCAGGCCTTCCCAATCGCGTCGCTGTGTGTTGCTGTGAGACACATCTAACAGCACACCGCCGTCGGCGCGAGCGGCCGGTCCGGGCTAACGGGGACACGGGAGGCGGGGCGAAGAGCGCAGGTCACCGCCGTGCCGCGCGAACGTGGCCCGCCCACCCCCGGACCGGGTCCGTTGGGTGGACGGGCCACGTTGACCCGGGTCGCGGGGCCGGGTCAGAGGGCGCGGACGGCGGCCACCGCGTCGCTCGGGGTGTCCACGACGAGTGCGCCGGTGGCCTCCAGCCGCTCACGGGCCATGAGGCCGCTGGCGACCAGGACGGGGCGGGCTCCGGCCTCGCGGGCCGCGCGGGCGTCGTCGTCGATGTCGCCGATGAGCACGACGCGTGCCGGGTCCAGGCCCTGCTGCTCCAGGTGGTGCACGAGGTGCTCGGCCTTGGAGTCGTGCTCGGTCTCGAACCGGCGCCCGTCGATCCGGGTGAAGTGCGAGCCCAGGCCGCGCTCGGCGATGAGGGGCACGAGGTGGTCGTGGGTGGCCATCGAGAGCAGGGACTGGGTCCGCCCGGTTCCGGTCCACTGGTGGAGGACGTCGGGGACGCCCGCGGCCAGCTGACAGGTGTGCAGGTGTTCCAGGTAGCTGTCGTCGTAGGTCTTCTCGACGCGCTCCCACTCCTCGGCGGACAGGCTCCGGCCGAGGAGTTCCTCGTAGCAGGGGATGAGGGGGCGCCGGAAGACGGTGCGCCAGTGGTCCAGCTCGACCGGTGCACGGCCGAACTGGGCGCACACCGCGTTGACGGCGGCGAGGTTGGCGTGGTTGTCGTCCAGGAGGGTGCCGTTCCAGTCCCAGACGATGTGGTGGGTGTTCGGATTCGCGGAAGTCATCTCAGCCATTGGCAGCACTGTACGGCCCCGCGCCCCGGTCCCGGTATGCGTTTTCCGCCACCCCGCCGCCGTCCGCGCAGGCCGCAGCGGGTGTCACCGCTGGGGTGGGACGCCGTGTCCGGGCCCCTGCCGGGGACCGGGGTAGGGACCGGGAGGGGAGCTCGGGTAGGGCGGACCGGGCCGGGGGCCGGGGTACGGGCCGGGAGGGGAACTCGGGTAGGGCGGACCCGGCCGGGGGCCGGGGTAGGGACCGGGAGGGGAACTCGGGTAGGGCGGACCGGGGTGGGGGCCAGCGCCCGGCCCGGGGAAGGGGCCCGACCCCGGCCCTCCGTGTGAGGCCTCGCGCTCGGCCTTGCGCTGCGCCCGCACCCTGCGTCCCTTGCGAACGGCCCACACACCGAGCAGCGCCATCAGGGGGAACACCACGAGGACGAGCAGGGGCAGCAGGATCGCCAGCAAGGCCGTGACCACGCTGGCGACGTCCTCCAGGAAGGAGACCACCGGGGCGCCGATACCGAAGGTGAGGGTGTTCACCACCAGCCGGGCCAGCGCCTTGGCCACGTGGAAGAACAGGGCGACGAGCACACCGATGATGACCGCTCCCCAGCTCACGCCGGTCGCGGCGACCGACATGGCCGAGGCCTCACCGGAGATCTCGGTGATCTCGGAGAGCTGCACCGCCGAGGCCCCGGCACCGAACGTGATCCCGCCCGAGGTGGGCCGGACCGCCGTCTGGAGGAGGTCGTTGACGCTGTCGAGGGCGGGCACCTTGTCGGCCACCAACTCGACGACCAGCAGCACGCCGATGATGACCAGGGTGGCGGGGTGCGCCAGCCAGGCCCAGGCGGGCGTGAGCGGGACGAACTCGGTGTATCGGGCCATCAAGCCGAGGATCAGGAGGGGAACGTAGGCGTTCAGACCCGCCGCGGAGGCGAGGCCGAGGCCGGTCAGTGAAGCGAACATGGGGGCGTTCCTTCGAGCGAGCCGGGCAGGGCGGGGGCCGGGTACGGGGGCCGACCCGGTCATCTGTACTGACGCTCGGAGTGGACCGTTGGTTTTCGCTCAGGCCTGACTACTGTCGGTAGTTCTCGACTTCGGAGACCGGTCGGACCCGGGCCTCCTCCGGGTCCTGTCCGTGCTCGGTACGGGCCCGGCGCTGACGGAGGAGGTCCCAGCACTGGTCGAGCGCCTCCTCGACCTGCCGCATCCGGCGGCGCTCCTGTGGATCGAGCCCTCCCTCGGCGGAGCGGAGCGTGTGCTCCTCGTCCATCAGCCCGCGGATGGTGGTCATGATGTCCTGCTCGGCGGTGTCGCTCATACCGTCATGGTCAGCGCGGACCGGGACCGGGGGCAAGGGCCCCGGTCCCGGGATTGCCCAGGTCAGACCGAACGTTTACGCGAGACCGCGAAGGCCGCGACCGCCGCCGCGACCGCCGCGAGGCCCCCGATGACCAGCGCGGTGACGCTGGCTCCGGTCACCGGCAGCGTCGGCCGCTCGTCCTGCGGCCCGGGGTGCGGGTAGCCGGGGTGGGGGTACCCGGGGTGGGACGGCGACTCGGACGGGCTCGGCGACCCCGTGGGAGACGGCGACGGACCGGGAGCCTCCGTCGGGGACGACGTCGGGCTCGGTGACCCCGTCGGAGGAGGCGTGGGTGACGGCGACGGGCTCGGGGACTCCGTGGGAGACGGTGTGGGACGAGGGCTCGGGCCCGGAGGTTCCGTGGGGCTCGGCGTGGGGCTGGGCGATCCGGTGGGGCTCGGGCTCGGTGATTCCGTGGGGCCGGGCGTCGGAGACGGTGTGGGCGACGGTGTCGGGCCGGGCGACCCCGTGGGGCTCGGAGACGGCGTGGGGCCGGGTGTCGGAGACGGGCTGGGCGACCCCGTGGGGCTCGGAGACGGCGTGGGGCCGGGTGTCGGAGACGGGCTGGGCGACCCCGTGGGACCGGGCGTCGGAGACGGGCTCGGCGACTCCGTGGGACTCGGAGACGGCGTGGGGCTGGGACTCGGGCTGGGACTCGGACTCGGGCTCGGCGACTCCGTGGGGATCGGTGACTCCGTGGGCGTCGACGTGGGGATCGGGATCGGCGACGGAGTCTGGGGAACGAGCTCGTGGCAGTCGGCCCGGACGTCGCCCAGTGTCATGTCGAAGAGCGTCTCAGGTCCCCCCACCGCGTTGCCGTCGGCGTCCTGGCCCTGGACGACCGCGGTGTAGTCGGTGCGGGCGTGTCCGATGAAGGGGTCCTCGATCTCGTACACGTGGGTGATGGTGACGGTGACGCGGGCGTTGGTGATCCCGTCCCCGTAGCCTCCGGGGAAGTCGAGCACGGTCACGGCGGTGCCGGCGGAGTTGGGTGGCGGGGCGTCGACGAGACGCCCCAGGAACATGGGCGCGGTGGTGGAGTCCTGGATGATGACCCCGGCCGGAGGGGCGCACTGCACGCGGTTGTTCCAGGTGGAGACGGTGAAGAGGCGGTGGTTCCCGTTGGGCTGCAACGGCCCCTGGTTGACCACCGCCGCGGCGCCGCCGGTGGCGGGCGAGGGCACGTCGAGATTGGTGAAGGCTCCGTTGGCGTTGGACATCCCCGACTCGGGGGCGCTCTGCACGTTCACCTCGGCCGTGCCGGTGGCGGAGGTCAGGTAGTCGGAGATCTCCGAACCCGGACCGGTGTTGATGTCCCACTGCTGGTTGCCGTTGCCGCTGACCTCCAGCTCGTTGAGGGTGCCGGAGACCGCGCCGCCGCCGTAGACGCCGGGGTCCAGGGTGAGACTTCCCCACGTGGAGGACGCGTAGGGCGTGGCGGGCTGGGCGACCGCGTCACGGGCGCTGAAGGTCGCACCAGCGGCGACGGCTCCGGAGGCGAGCAGCACGGAGGCAACCACGGCCACGCCCCTTCGCCGCAGGGTGGTGGCCCGTGTCGCCGCTATGGTGTGCACCCACGGCCGACTCCTCACTGTAAGGATTTACTTGATTACCGAGTGTGATCATAGGGTTCCGAGGGTCCGGCCCCCGGGACGCTGGCGGGCCACTCGCGGCAAGATCACGTCAACCAGGGCAAAGCCCCCGGTGTCGGCGCGGACGGAGCGACCGGCCCCGGCGGTCTGGGAAACTTCTCGTACGGCCTGGTTGGTGACAAATGGTCCGCCGGTCGACGCCCGGACGGGCGGAATAGACCGCGAAGCTCCCCGCTTGAATACCTTGAGGGGGTATTGTTATGGCAGCTGAGCAGGAACGACACGGAGACGGTGGCATGGCGGCGAACCACGGTTACAGCAGCGACAAGCAGAGCCACATCAACCGGCTCCGCCGCATCGAGGGCCAGATTCGGGGCCTTCAGCGGATGGTCGAGGACGACCAGTACTGCATCGACATCCTCACCCAGACCTCCGCGGTCAACAAGGCGCTGCGTTCCTTCGCCCTGTCCATGCTGGACGAGCACCTCAAGCACTGTGTGGCACACGCCGTGGCCAACGGCGGCGACGAGGCCGACGAGAAGGTGCGCGAGGCTTCCGACGCCATCGCCCGCCTGGTCCGTTCCTGACACGGAGCCACCCGACCGGACCCGGCCACTCGGCCGCCACCTCCCCGCACCAGGGCTAACGTACGGGTATGTCCCCCGAAGTCCCGCCTGGGCGCACCCTCGACACGGCCCCCGTCACCGACCCCTCCGAGGAGAACGGGCTCGCCCGCGCGCTGGAACGCCGCCTGGCGCTGCCGGTGCTGGTCTGCGCCTCGGCCTCCGTCCCCGCGGTCTTCCTCGACATGTGGGGCCAGGGGCGGTGGGCCGAGTTCGGGCACCGGGTCAACTGGCTGGCCGGGCTCGTGTTGTGGGCGGAGTGGATACTCCTCGTCGCGCTGGCCCGGAACAGGCTCGACTGGCTGCGCACCCACCGGTGGAGCACGTTCGTCGCGGCCCTGACGCTACCCGCCGTGGTCTTCGCGCTCGGCCCGGCGCAGGTCCTGCGGCTGGTCCGTGCAGCCGCGACCCTGCGCCTGCTCCGCGTCACCCGGATCGCCGAGGCCGGCGGGGTGCTGCGCCGCCGCCTGGGGTTGACCGGGACACGCGCGACGGTGGTGGCCGCGGCCACCACCGTCCTGTGTGCGGTGTTCGTCGCGGCGGTGCTGTCCGACCCCGACTCCGCCAGCCGCCGGTACGCGGACGCCCTGCTGTCCGGCCTGGGGCCGTGGCCGGTGGTCACCGCCGCCGCGGTCGTGACCGCGTCACTGGCCTTCGTGCTCGTACGCCGCAGACGGGCCGCCCGGACCGCCGGACCCCGTGGCTCGCGTGGCCGGGACGGGTCGGGTCAGTCCTCCCCGTAGCGCTGCCGCTCGTTGTCGAGTAGCCGGGCGCCCTCGGATCGGGAGGTGTCGGAGTCCAGGTAGTCGACGGCTTCGTTGGCCACGAACGACGACGGGCGGCCGTCGTCCGCGAACCCCATGCGGGACACCTCGCTGCCCAGGAAGGCACGGATTCCCCAGTTGGCGACGATCCGGGCCCGCGCCGTCCCGGACGGCACCGAGGCCACGTGGTAGCCGCGTGTGGCGGCCAGCGCGGGTAGTCCGCTCAGGTCGAACTGCATGATCCTGGCCAGGGCGTCGCGCCCGCTCAGGTCCACGACCAGTCCCATGTCGCGGTGCCGGAACTCCCGCAGCGGCCTCCCGAGCACCGAGTTGACCACGTTCTCGGCGGCGGTGGAGGCCTGTCTGCTGGCGTACTGGGCCGTGGGTGGGCAGTAGGCGCTGTCGCTGTGCGAGAGGTTGGGGACGGCGGCGGCGTCGCCGAGGGCGAACACCTCGGGCAGGCCCGGCACCGACAGGTCGGTGCCGACCTCCAGGCGACCGCCCTGGGTGGGGGTACCGACGGTCTCCATGAGCGGGCTGGGCGTGATGCCCGCCGTCCAGATGAGGGTGCGGCAGGGCAGGGCGCGGCCGTCGGTGAGCACCACCTTGTCGGCGGTCACCTCGCGGACGCTGACCTTCATCTTGACTTCGATGCCGAGGCCGCGGAGCAGGTCGATGGCCTTGCGGCCGAGCCGGTCGCCGAGCTGGGGCAGGACGGTCGGGGCGATGTCGACCAGGTGCCACCGGATGACCGAGCGCAGTTCGGGGTAGCGCTGGGCCGCCTCCTGACAGAGCCGCATGAGCGAGGCCGCGGTCTCGACCCCGGTGTAACCGCCGCCGACGACGACGAAGCGGCAGCGCTCCTCGCGTTCGACCGGGTCGCGCGAGTCGTTGGCCAGTTCCAGCTGGGCGAGGACGTGGTCGCGCAGGAGCACCGCCTCGGCCAGGGTCTTGGCTCCGTAGGCGTGCTCGGTGAGCCCGGGGATGCCGAACTCCCGCGTCATGGAACCGGGTGCGAGCACCAGCCGGTCGTAGCGGCAGGGAGCGAGTTCGCCGGTGGGCCGCCGCACGACCACCGTGCGGTCGCGGGTGTCCACCCCGACGGCGTGGCCGGGGACGAGCCGGGTCTGTCTGGTGAGCCGGTGCACGGACATGACGACCGACTGCGGGGTGAGCAGGCCCGAGGCCACCTGCGGCAGCAGCGGGCTGTAGAGCATGTAGTCGTGGGGAGCCACGAGGGCGATGTCCGCCGCTCCCGTGGGTATGCGCCGTTCCAGGTGACGGATGGTGTGGAAGCCACCGAAACCAGCGCCGACCACCACGATTCGAGGCCGAGACATAGGTACACCGCTCCTTCTTCGGGTCGGGGGCGGGACGCCTGGGCGTCTGTGGGCCGTCGAGTTCGGACCTACCCACGTCACCGCTGCCGAATGTACGGGTCCGGGATCGCGTTCCCCCGGTTCCCACACGAGACGTTTCGGGGTCTTTGTCCGCCATTGGCACTGGGCGCGAAAGGAAGACGGCGACTTCACCGGGACCACACCCGCTCTTGGTGACCCGAACCCGACACTAGGTGACTATGTGTTGTCATGCACTTACCGAACGTGCTGACCCGTGTCGCAGAGAGGGGCAAGGAACGCGTATGCGCGCCTTCACCAGGATCACCACCGCAACGGTACTGGCCGCAGGACTGGCCGTCGTCGGCGTCGGAGCGGCTCAGGCCGACCCGCGCGACGAGGTCAACCAGCCCGTGGAGGGGGCGGCCGAGACCGTCGAGGGGACGACCGGCGCCGCCGGAGACCTCTCGCCCGAGGCGGAGGCCCTGCTCCAGGACCCCCAGGTCCAGGAGCTCCTGGCCAACGAGGACGCCGTCGCACTGCTCAGCGACGCCGACTCCCTGAAGACACTCCAGGCGCTCATGGAGCTGGAGGACCCGGCCGGTGCCCTGGAGGCGCTCGACCTCCCGGTGGCCACGGACGACCTCCCCGTCGGGACGGGTGACCTCCCGGCCGGTACCGACGACGTCACCGGCCAGCTGCCCGCGGACGGTCTCGACACCGGTGGGGCCACCCAGCCCGTGGAGGAAGTCGTGGGCGGTGTCGGCCTCCCGTAGCACCACCGCGACGGAACAAAGGGGGGCGGGTGCCCGTGGCCACCCGCCCCCCTTTCCGCGTGCCGCCCCCGGACGGGTCAGCCCCCGCCCACGCCCTCGGCCACGCGTGCGCCGATCCCGGGGTCGATCGCGCTCCAGTACCCCAGGGCCCTCTGACGGATGCCCGCGTCGGTGACCGCGCCGATGTGGCCGACGATGTTCGAGACCAACCGGTCCCGCGCCGCGTCGTCCATCACGTCGCGGATCAGCGCGCGCGGCTGCGAGACGTCGTCGTCGTCGGCTCGCTGCCGGTACGCCTCCCGCACCAGCTCGGAGGCCTCCACCTTCCATCCGGCCTCTTCCACGCCCTGCTGGCGGGCGGCCTCGGGTCCGCCGAAGGAGTTGGGGTGGTACGTCTGACCGGTCCCCGGCGGGAAGTGCCGCATCGCCCCGTCCTTGCCGTAGGAGCGCACCGGCACGTGAGGCCGGTTGGGCGGCAGCTCGTCGTAGTTGACCCCGATCCGGTACCGGTGGGTGTCGGGGTAGGAGAACATGCGACCCAGCAGCATCTTGTCCGGGGACGCCCCGGTGCCCGGCACCATGTTGGAGGGTTCGAAGGCGGCCTGCTCGATGTGGATGAAGTGGTTGTCCGCGTTGCGGTCCAACGTCATCCGGCCGACCTCGATCAGCGGGTAGTCGCCCTTGGGCCACACCTTGGTGAGGTCGAAGGGGTTGAACCGGTAGTCCGCCGCCTCGTCGATCGGCATGATCTGCATGCTCAGGGTCCACGAGGGGTGCTCGCCCCGCTCGATCGCCTCGAACAGGTCACGGCGGTGGTGGTCTGCGTCCTCACCGGCGACGCGGTCCGACTCCGCCTGGGTGAGGAACTCGATCCCCTGGTCGGTCCGGAAGTGGTACTTGACCCAGAACCGCTGCCCCTTGGCGTTGATCCACTGGTAGGTGTGCGAGCTGAACCCGTCCATGTGGCGCCAGGTCCGGGGGATGCCACGGTCCCCCATCAGCCAGGTGACCTGGTGCGAGGTCTCCGGGGACCGCGACCAGAAGTCCCACTGCATGGTGTTGTCGCGCAGTCCCGTACGCGGGTCGCGCTTCTGGGAGCGGATGAAGTCCTGGAACTTCTGCGGGTCCCGGACGAAGAAGACCGGCGTGTTGTTGCCGACCATGTCGAAGTTGCCCTCGCGCGTGTAGAACTTCAGCGCGAAGCCGCGCGGGTCGCGCCAGGTGTCGGGGCTGCCCATCTCCCCGGCGACGGTGGAGAAGCGGGCCAGCATCGGGGTCTCGCGACCGGGCTGGAAGAGGTCCGCGCAGGTGTACTGGCTGACGTCGCGGGTCACCCGGAAGGTTCCGTAGGCGCCGCCGCCCTTGGCGTGCACCACGCGTTCGGGTACCCGCTCGCGGTTGAAGTGCGCCATCTTCTCGACGAGGTAGGCGTCGTGCAGGACGATGGGGCCGTCGCTGCCCACGCTCAGCGAGTGTTCGTCGCTGGGCGCGGGGATGCCCGCGTTGGTGGTGGTGCGTTCGGACTCCGGTCGCTTCTCGACCATGGACCATCTCTCCCTGTGGCGGTGGACGCGCGTCCCGGGTGTCGGGCCCGGGCGACTCGTGCGCGGGTCTACCCGTGAGCGGGTCAAGCCACGTACTGCGGGGACTCAACTCGGCCTTGGCGTGGACTCCCCGGACAGCAGGGCGGCGTGACCCATGCGCAGGAGCAGGGCCGACATCGCGGCCCTCGACAACGGCCCCCTGCTGTGCGGCGTGGAGTTGAGCAGCCCGAACGCGGCGTGCACCGACGCGCGCAGGTCGGCGCGGGGAGCGGCGGGACGGAGCGCGGCCAGGACGTTCACCCACTCCTCGACGTAGCCGCGCTGGAGACGGCGGACCCGGCGGCGGTCGTCGTCGGTGAGGTTGCCCAGCTCGCGGTCGTGCACGGTGATGAGGTCGGGTTCTCCCAGGGAGAAGTCGATGTGGCCGCGCAGCAGCGCCTCCAGCGCCTCCTCCGGGCCGTCCGCGTCGGCCACCAGCGCCCGGCCTCGGCGGGCGAGGCGTTCGCTGACGTCCACCAGGACCGCGCCGAGCAGGGCCTCCTTCCCGGGGAAGTGCCGGTAGAGCGCGGGCCCGGTGGTGCCCACGGCACGCCCGAGGTCGTCGATGGTCACCCCCCGATAGCCGTGCGCGGCGAACAGCCGGGCCGCCGCCCCCAGGATCGCCGTTCTCCGCTCGCCCGCGGGCCGCTGGCCCTGGGTTCCCGCCGCCATCCGTCCGCCTCTCGCCGCCCGTCCGCGGGGCCCGTGCCACGCGGGCCCTGGACACCCATGTTAGTAGTTACTAACATCACCCCTGTTAGTGAGCATTAACATCCCTCCACGAGAGGACACCATGAGCAGGGCACCTGTGCTCGGTTCGGCGGTCGACACCGCCGGTCCCGCGTTCGCCGCCAACGACGCCGCGAACCGCGCGCTCGCGCTGGAGCTGCGGGAGCGGATCGCGACCGCGGCCCTCGGCGGCCCCGAGAAGACCCGCGCGCGCCACGTCGAGCGCGGCAAGCTCCTCCCCCGCGACCGCGTCGACCTCCTCCTGGACCCCGGATCGCCGTTCCTGGAGATCGCCCCCCTGGCCGCCGACGGCCTCTACGGCAGGGACGGCCGGGACGCCCCCGGCGCCGGGATGATCGCCGGGATCGGCCGCGTCGCCGGACGACCGGTCGTGGTGGTGGCCAACGACGCCACCGTCAAGGGCGGCAGCTACTACCCGATGACGGTCAAGAAGCACCTGCGCGCCCAGGAGGTGGCGCTGCACAACCGCCTCCCCTGCGTGTACCTGGCCGACTCCGGCGGCGCCTTCCTGCCCATGCAGGACGACGTCTTCCCCGACCGCGAGCACTTCGGCCGCATCTTCTACAACCAGGCCACCATGTCCCGGGCGGGCATCCCGCAGATCGCCGCGGTCCTGGGCTCGTGCACCGCGGGCGGCGCCTACGTCCCGGCGATGAGCGACGAGGCGGTGATCGTCCGCGACCAGGGCACGATCTTCCTCGGCGGCCCTCCCCTGGTGAAGGCCGCCACCGGAGAGGTCGTCACCGCCGAGGAGCTGGGCGGCGGCGACCTGCACTCGCGGGTCTCCGGCGTCACCGACCACCTCGCCGACGACGACGCCGACGCCCTCACCAAGGTGCGGCGGATCGTCGACACCCTCGGCCCGCAGGACCCCCCGTCCTGGGAGACGCGCACCCCGCGGCCCCCCGCGCTCGATCCCGGGGAGCTCTACGGCGTGGTCCCCGCCGACACCCGCACCCCCTACGACGTGCGCGAGGTCATCGGCCGCGTCGTGGACGGCAGCGAGTTCACCGAGTTCAAGTCCGAGTACGGCACCACCCTGGTCACGGGGTTCGCGCACGTCAACGGGCACCCGGTGGGCATCGTCGCGAACAACGGCATCCTGTTCGCCGAGTCCGCGCTCAAGGGGGCGCACTTCATCGAGCTGTGCGACCGCCGCTCCATCCCGCTGGTCTTCCTCCAGAACATCTCCGGGTTCATGGTCGGCCGCGACTACGAGGCGGGCGGTATCGCCAAGCACGGCGCCAAGATGGTCACCGCCGTGGCCTGCGCCCGCGTCCCCAAGTTCACCGTCGTCATCGGCGGATCGTTCGGGGCGGGCAACTACTCGATGTGCGGCCGCGCCTACTCGCCCCGCTTCCTGTGGATGTGGCCCAACGCCCGCATCTCGGTGATGGGCGGCGAACAGGCCGCGTCCGTGCTGTCCACCGTGCGCCGCGACCAGATGAGCGCGCGCGGCGAGGAGTGGTCCGCCGAGGACGAGGAGGCCTTCAAGGCCCCCATCCGCGACCAGTACGAGGAACAGGGCAGCCCCTACTACTCCACCGCCCGTCTGTGGGACGACGGGGTCATCGACCCCGCCGACACCCGCGACGTGCTCGCCATGGCCCTGTCCGCCGCCCGCCACACGCCCCTGGAGCCGGTCGGCTACGGCGTCTTCCGGATGTGAGGAACCCTTGACCACCACACCACCGACCACCGCGCCGGGGCGGACCCCGGGCGTCTCACGCGTCCTGGTCGCCAACCGGGGCGAGATCGCCCTGCGCGTCATCCGCACCCTACGCCGCATGGGCCTCAGTCCCGCCGCCGTGTACACCGACGCCGACGCCGGGGCCCCGCACACGCGCGCCGCCGACGTGGCACTGCGGGTGGACCACTACCTCGACGCCGACGGGATCGTCGCCCTGGCCCGGGACTGCGGAGCCACCGGGGTGCACCCCGGGTACGGGTTCCTGTCCGAGAACGCCGGGTTCGCCCGCGCCTGCGCGGACGCCGGGCTCGTCTTCGTGGGCCCGCCCGCCTCCGCGATCGAGGCGATGGGCGACAAGATCCGCGCCAAGGACACCGTGGCCGCGGCCGGGGTGCCCGTCCTGGGCGGCTTCACCGAGAAGCCCGGAGAACCCCTGGACGACGACGCCCTGTTGCGCGCCGCCGAGGAGACCGGTTACCCCCTGCTGATCAAGCCCTCCGCCGGAGGCGGCGGCAAGGGCATGCGGGAGGTGCGCTCCCCCGCCACCCTGGCCGCCGACGCGGCGGCCGCCCGACGCGAGGCGCTGGCGTCCTTCGGCGACGCGACCTTGCTCGTGGAACAGCTGGTCCAGCGGCCGCGCCACATCGAGGTGCAGGTCCTGGCCGATTCCCACGGCAACGTCGTGCACCTGGGAGAACGCGAGTGCAGCCTCCAGCGACGCCACCAGAAGGTGGTGGAGGAGGCGCCCTCCCCCCTGCTCACCGGCGCCCAGCGCTCCGCCATGGGCGAGGCCGCGGTGGCCGCCGCCCGATCCTGCGGGTACGTGGGCGCCGGCACCGTGGAGTTCATCGCGGAAACCGATCCCGACGGCGCGCTCTCCTACTCCTTCCTGGAGATGAACACGCGCCTGCAGGTGGAGCACCCGATCACCGAGGAGGTCGTGGCCGTCCGCGGGCGGCGCGGCGTCGACCTGGTGGAACTCCAGCTGCGCGTGGCCTACGGGGAGGCACTGCCCTTCGCCCAGGAGGACGTCTCCTGGGTGGGGCACGCGGTGGAGTCCCGTGTGTACGCCGAGGACGCCGACCGCGGCTTCCTGCCCTCGGGCGGGCCGATCCTGCTCCTGGAGGAGCCCGCCGGTCCGCACGTGCGCGTGGACTCGGGGATCGCCCGGGGCGGCGCCGTCACCTCGGACTTCGACCCCATGCTGGCCAAGGTCATCACCTGGGGCGAGGACCGGGCCGAGGCGCTGCGCCGGATGGACGCGGCCCTGGCCTCGTACACACTGCTGGGCTGCGTGACCAACACCGCCTACCTGCGGCGGCTCCTGCGCCACCCGCGCGTGGTCGAGGGCGACCTGAGTACGGACCTCATCGCCACCGACCCGCCCGAGCCCGCGCCGGACCACCGGTCCGCCGTGTACACGGCGGCCGCGCTGGACCACCAGATCGACCTGGAGGGTCCGCCCGACCCCGACCGGTTCGCGGTCCCGGACGGCTGGCGGATGGGTGACCCGGCCTGGACTCAGTGGCGGCTGCGGCTTCCCGGCCACGACGCCACCGTGGTCCGGGTCCGGCGTGACGGCCCGGCCGGGCACTACCTGGTCCGGTTGGAGGACGACGCACCCGTCGCCGTACGGGCCCACCGCTCCGAGGACGGGACCCGGCTCACCGTCTCCGACGCCTCCGGCACCGTCACCTACGCCCGCGCCGACGACCCGCGCACCGACCACCGGTGGCTGGGGGCGGGCGGAGCGGCGTGGAGCCCGCACGAGGAGCCGGTGACCGCCGCCCTGCGCCAGGACGACGCCGCAGCCGACGGCACGGTGCGCAGCCCCATGCCGGGCACCGTGCTCGACGTCCCGGTCAGCGTGGGCCAGGAGGTCACCGCCGGGACCGCGCTGGCCGTCGTCGAGGCCATGAAGATGGAGCACTCCGTGCCCTCACCCGTCGACGGGACCGTCACCGCCGTGGCGGTCCGCCCCGGGGCGTCGGTGCCCATGGACGCCGTCCTGGTCACCGTCGAACCCCACCCCGCGTCAGCCGAGGAACCGGCCGACGCCCCGTCCACCCCCGCCATCCGCGAGGAGCAGCAGCGATGAACCGCCACGAACTCTCGACCGAGCACGCCGACCTCCGCGCCGCCGTGGAGACCTTCGCCCAGACCGAGGTCGCGCCGGTCATCGGCGACTTCTACGAGCGGGGCGCCTTCCCCTACGACATCGTCGCGAAGATGGGCCGGATGGGCCTGTTCGGCCTGCCGTTCCCCGAGGAGCACGGTGGCATGGGCGGCGACTACTTCGCCCTGTGCCTGGCCCTGGAGGAGCTGGCCCGGGTCGACTCGTCGGTGGCCATCACCCTGGAGGCCGGGGTGTCGCTGGGCGCGATGCCGATCCACCGGTTCGGCACCGAGGAGCAGAAGAAGGCCTACCTGCCCCGGCTGACCTCGGGCGAGGCCCTGGGCGCGTTCGGGCTGACCGAACCGGACGGCGGATCGGACGCCGGTGCGACCCGGTCCACCGCGCGCCTGGAGGACGGCGAGTGGGTGATCAACGGGACGAAGTCGTTCATCACGAACTCCGGCACGGACATCACCGCCCTGGTCACCGTGACCGCCGTGACCGGACGGCGTGAGGACGGTCGTCCCGAGATCTCCTCGATCCTGGTGCCGAAGGGCACCCCGGGCTTCTCCGTCGGGCAGAAATACTCCAAGGTCGGCTGGAACGCCTCGGACACCAACGAGCTGGTCTTCGAGGACTGCCGGGTGCCGGAGGCCAACCTGGTGGGCGAGCGCGGGCGGGGCTACGCCCAGTTCCTGCGCATCCTGGACGAGGGCCGCATCGCCATCGCGGCGCTGTCCGTGGGCCTGGCCCAGGGCTGCGTCGACGAGAGCGTGCGCTACGCCCACCAGCGGCAGGCCTTCGGGAACAGCATCGGCCGCTACCAGGCGATCCAGTTCAAGATCGCCGAGATGGAGTCCCGCACGTACGCCGCCCGCCTCGCCTACTACGACGCCGCCTCGAGGATGCTCGCCGGGGAGCCGTTCAAGAAGGAGGCGGCGATCGCCAAGCTGGTGGCGTCCAACGCGGCGATGGACAACGCCCGTGACGCCACACAGGTCTTCGGCGGGTACGGGTTCATGAACGACTACGCCGTGGGCCGATTCTACCGGGACGCCAAGATCCTGGAGATCGGCGAGGGCACCAGCGAAGTGCAGAAGATGCTCATCGCGAGGGAACTGGGCCTGCCCGCGTAGGCGGCGTGGGAGGGCCCCGCGCCGCGCCCTCGGCCGAACTTTTCGGGGCCCCCGCGCGTCCACCGTGCGAGGGCCCCTCCTCCTGTCGGCACGTCACGACGGGGGCGGCCCCACCTCCCGACCCCCGACCCTCGCGAGGTCCCGTCCGTGTCCCCTTCCGATCCGCCTCCCCGCCCCGGCCCGGGCGGACGGCGTCTGCGGCGACGATCCGCCGGAGGCGCGGACGCCTCCCCCCTGGGCGCGCACGACCCCCGCCGACTGGGCCCGCACCGGCTGCTCGGGCGCCTCGGCTCCGGCGGGATGGGCACCGTCTACCTGGGACGGACCCGGTTCGGCGGGCTGGTCGCGGTCAAGGCCGTGCACCCGGAGCTGGCCGACGAACCCGAGTTCCGCGCGAACTTCGCCCGCGAGGTCGAGTCCCTGCGCCGCGTACGCAGCCGCTTCGTGCCACGGTTCGTCGCCGCCTCCCCCCGGTCCGCCATCCCCTGGCTGGCCACCTCCTACGTGGACGGGCCCACCCTCAGGGAACGGGTGAGGGCGGGCGGCCCCCTGCGCGGCGGCGCCCTGACGGAGCTGGCCGCCGGGACGGCCGCCGCGCTGGCCGACATCCACGCCGCCGGGGTCGTCCACCGCGACCTCAAGCCGAGCAACGTGATCCTCTGCCCCGACGGCCCGAGGGTGCTGGACTTCGGGATCGCCCGCCCCCTGGACGGTTCCGTCCGCACCGGCGGCGGGGACACCCTGGGCACCCCCGGATGGATCGCCCCCGAGCGCCTTCACGGGGCGCCCGCCACCACCGCCTCGGACGTGTTCTCCTGGGGTCAGCTCACCGTCTACGCGGCCAGCGGCCGCCACCCCTTCGGACGGGGAGACGCGCGGAGCGTGCTCCACCGGATGCTGCGCGGCCAGGCCGATGTGAGCGGGGTGCCCGCGGCTCTGCTGCCCCTGGTGCTCGCGGCCCTGAGCCCCCGTCCGGACCACCGTCCCGACGCCCGGACCGTCCTGCGCGCGCTCGGCGTCACCGGAGCCGCCGCCGTGACCCGCGCGACGCGCGACGCGCGGTCGTTCACCGCCGCCTCGGTCGGCGGGGCCTCCCGGCACCGCAGGGTCCTGCGCAGGGGCGCCGCCGTGCTGGCGGCCGCCGCCGTCGTCACCGCGGGCGGGGCCGTGGGGGCGCGGCACGGCTCGGACGTGGTCCCGGAGCGGATCTCGATGTACGGCGCGGGCGAGGTCACACCCTCCCTCGGCGACGTCGTGCCCGGGCCCGCTGACTGGCCGCCTCCCGAGGCACGGGAGACGGCGACCGCCGCCGGGCGTTCCAGCGGGGTGAGGGCCGGGGGCGGGGAGCCGGAGGCGGGGTCCCGGGCACGGGAGGACTGGGCCGAGTTCGTCCTGGGCGGGTCGGCCCCCGACGGCGCCACGGTCCGGCTCTCCCCTCCTGAGCGGTCCGCCGTCGGCGTCCTGGTCTTCCGTGGCGAGTACGACCCGGGCCCCGCGTCCCCGTACCCGCGGGGGTTCGTCGGAGCGCGGTTCTCCGTGGTCACCGAGGAGCGGGAACGCGACGCCGTCCGTCCCTCCGGTAGGGAGGACGGAGCCGGCCGGATTCACTTCACCGTGGGGTTCGAGGACGCTCCGGACTCCGGTCTGCTGGTCGTGCACGAGCACGGGTACGGCCGTGGCTGGCGCACGGCACCGGCCGTCGGCGTCTGCTACGGCGGGGCCGACGCGGCGTTCTCCGTCGACTACTCACGGTGCACGTGAGGGTCCGCGCCGCCCTCCGCCGACCTTCGTCACCGACGTCGTCGGGTTGGCCGCTTCCGGACACCCCCGCGCGGTGCTCCCGGCGCTCCCGGGCCGCCGCGGGGGAACGAACGCGCACGCCCGCGCATCGCCCCGGCCGTGCCCGCACCCCCGACACGGGCGGCCTTCGCGCCCCTTCGGGACACCCTCTCGCCACGGTTCCGACCGCCGCCCGCGCCGGGGCTCGGGCGAGGACCGGGCGGCCGATCACACGGAGTAGGCGAGCCGGGGCGCAGAGCAGCCCCGCTTCCGAGGGGTGACAAGGGCGGACGATGAGCCCAGAATGGACGCACGGCCGGTGCGGGCCCCCTGATCTCCGGGCTCGCGGAGACCCGGCCCGCCACGGCGGGCCGCAACGGTCCCCGGCCCCGTCATTTTCCCCACCGGAGGAGATACCGGATGGAAGGCGCACTGTCCCTGATCGCCCTGGTCGCCGTGGTGGTGTCGGCAGGGACGATCACGGTGGCCGCGCACTTTCGCAAGGAACGGGTCGCCGAGCTCCAGGGCTGGGCACGCGCACACGGCTGGCACTACACCGAGCACCACCCGCGCCCCCTGGAGGAGGCGACCCTCCCGGACGCGCTCCAGGGCCGGAACCCGCGCGTACGGCACGTGCTCACCGGCAGGCGCGGCACACACCTGGTCACCATGTTCGAACTCACCCACGCCGCCCCGAACGCGCGACGCGGCGCGGACGGCCCCCGGCGCACCCACCGTGTCGTGGCCGTCCGCACCCCCGGCCTCGGCGCCGACCTGGAGATCCGCCGACGCGACCTGGCACGCAGCGTGTCCCTGGACGCCAGCGGCGGACCCGAGGAGGTCAGCCGGTCGTTCGACGAGGCCTTCTACACGAACGGTACCGACGCCGGCTTCACCAACGCCGTCCTGGACCACGCCACCGTGTCCTGGCTGCTGTCGGACTGCCGGTCCCGTTCCCTTCCGGTGCGCTTCACCGGCGGCCACGCGATGACCTGGACCGCCCTGCGTCTGGACCCCGACCACGCCCTGGCCGCCGCCGACTACCTGACGGCCCTGGTCGACCGGGTCCCCTCCCGGGCCTGGGCGCACGACACCGCCGGTTCCTGAACCCGACCGCTCCACCGCGACCGGATCGACGGTGCGCGTCGTCCGGGCGTCCCCTCCTGTCGGGACGGGCCGATAAAATCCGGGATACCCCAACGCACACAAGGGAGCTGCACCCCATGAGTGATCCCAACGCCACGCACCGCATCTCGCGCGCGGACCTGTTCCGCGACGACGAGGAGGAGACCGCTCCGGACCCCAACGCCACCGCGAGGATCTCCCGCGAGGACCTGTTCAAGGACGACCGGGCCCCGGAGAACGGCCCGCGTGAGCGCGACTGAACCGAGCTTCCCCGCCACGGCGGAGCGCCCGCCCCCACCGGGGGACGGGCGCTCCTGCCGTCTCGCGGGCACACGGCGCCCCCGTGGGGACGCCCGCCGACCCTAGGGCGTGTTCCGCGGTCATTCCGGGCTCGCGACCACCAGGCTGCCTCTCGCTGCGCCGACTTCGCTCGGACAGCCAAACCCGGGCGGGCCCCCGCTGTGCGACACTGCGGAGCTTGCGGAGCAGAGCACAGTAGGGGCAGCTTCGCTCCTCGTCTTGCGAGAGATTGCCTGGAGGCCGCTCGCGTCGATCGGCGCAAGCGCCGAACCAACCGAAAGCACCCACGGAACACACCCTAGGGGCGACGCTCGCGGACGGCGGCGACGATCTCCGCCACCGCCTCGTCCACCGGCACACCGTTGTTCTGGGAGCCGTCCCGGTAGCGGAACGACACCGCGTCCTTGCTGATGTCCTCGTCACCGGCCAGCAGCATGAACGGCACCTTCTGCTTCTGGGCGTTGCGGATCTTCTTCTGCATCCGGTCGTCGCTGGCGTCGACCTCGACCCGGATGCCCTCGGCCCGGAGCCTGGCCGCGACCTCCTGGAGGTAGGGCACGTGCTCGTCGGCGATCGGGATGCCCACCGCCTGGACCGGGGCCAGCCACGCCGGGAACGCGCCCGCGTAGTGCTCCAACAGGACCGCGAAGAACCGCTCGATGGAGCCGAAGAGGGCGCGGTGGATCATCACCGGGCGCTGACGGGTGCCGTCCGCCGCGGTGTACTCCAGGTCGAACCGCTCGGGCAGGTTGAAGTCCAGCTGGATGGTGGACATCTGCCAGGTGCGGCCGATGGCGTCCTTGGCCTGCACGGAGATCTTGGGCCCGTAGAAGGCGGCGCCACCCGGGTCCAGGACCAGCTCCAGGCCCTGCTTCTCCGCGGCCCGGCGCAGGGTGTCGGTGGCCTCCTCCCAGCTGGCGTCGTCACCGACGTACTTCTCCGGGTCCTTGGTGGACAGCTCCAGGTAGAAGTCCTCCAGGCCGTAGTCGCGCAGCAGCTCCAGCACGAAGGTGAGCAGCGAGTCGAGCTCGTCGGCCATCTGCTCGCGGGTGCAGTAGATGTGCGCGTCGTCCTGGGTGAAGCCCCGGGCGCGGGTCAGGCCGTGCACCACGCCGGACTTCTCGTACCGGTAGACGGTGCCGAACTCGAACATGCGCAGCGGCAGCTCCCGGTAGGAGCGCCCGCGCGCGTCGAAGATCAGGTTGTGCATCGGGCAGTTCATCGGCTTCAGGTAGTAGTCCTGTCCGCCGTCGAGCTGCATGGGGGGGTACATGCCCTCCGCGTACCAGTCCAGGTGCCCGGACTTCTCGAACAGGGCGCTCTTGGTGGCGTGCGGCGAGTAGACGAACTCGTAGCCGCTCTCCTCGTGGCGCTTGCGCGAGTAGTCCTCCATCACCCGGCGGATGATGCCGCCACGGGGGTGGAAGACGGCCAGGCCGGAACCGATCTCGTCCGGGATGGAGAAGAGGTCGAGCTCGGAGCCCAGCTTGCGGTGGTCGCGCTTCTCGGCCTCCTCCAGGAAGGCCAGGTACTCCTTGAGCCGGTCCTTGGTCTCCCAGGCGGTGCCGTAGACGCGCTGGAGCTGCGGGTTGGTCTCCTTGCCGCGCCAGTAGGCGGCGGCGGTGCGCATGAGCTTGAAGGCCGGGATCACCTTGGTGGTCGGGATGTGCGGTCCGCGGCACAGGTCCTTCCAGCACAGCTCGCCGGTGCGCGGGTGGACGTTGTCGTAGATGGTGAGCTCGCCCGCGCCGACCTCGGCGGAGGCGCCCTCGGCGGCCTCGGCCGCACCGCCCTTGAGGCCGATCAGTTCCAGCTTGTAGGGCTCGGTGGCCAGCTCGGCGCGGGCGTCGTCGTCGGAGACGGCCCTGCGGTCGAAGCGCTGCCCCTGCTTGATGATCTGCTGCATCTTCTTCTCGATGCTCTTGAGATCGGCGGGGGTGAAGGGCTCGGCGACGTCGAAGTCGTAGTAGAAGCCGTTCTCGACGGGCGGTCCGATGCCCAGCTTGGCCTCGGGGAAGAGCTCCTGGACGGCCTGGGCGAGGACGTGCGCGGTGGAGTGGCGCAGGATCGCCCGCCCCTCCTCGGAGTCGATGGCGACTGGCTCGACGGTGTCGCCGTCGGCGAGCACCCAGGCCAGGTCGCGGGGCTCACCGTTGACCAGGGCAGCGATCACGGTCCTGCCGTCCGCCTCCAGCGCCTGGCCCGCGGTGGTCGTGGCCGCCACCGCACGCGGGGTTCCGGCGAGGGTGATGTGCAGCTCAGACGCGGCGGACACGGTGACTCCTAGGGATTACGTCGATGTCGTGGATGCGATCCGCCCCCGCGGTGCGCCGGGGCTGGGTCTCGCTCCCCCGATGCTATCGGCTCCGGGATGGGGGTGCCCCTGGTTGTCCACAGGCGCGGCACCGGCCGGGGAACGGAGCGCGGGAAAGGACGGATCAGGGAGGAACCCCCGTGATTCGGTCGTGGAATTCGGCCGCTCCGATCGGCGTCGACCCACAAACCAGCGTGGCCGCTCGAACCCCTCTGACGAGCCCGAATCCGCTCGGCACAGGAGGTTCTGTCATGGATCATCACTTTTTCAGGGTTTCTCCAGCGCCTCCGCAGGAACCATTGATCCCTTCCTTGAGATCAGTGACAATCAGCAGACATCCGATCATGGCGACCAACCCCGACCCGAAAGCACCAGTCTCATCGACCGAATACTGTGAGCGCATGTCACCGAGCCCACCGAGCGGGCCACCGGCCCCGGAGACATCCCCCACTCGCCATGCCCGAGTACGGCGGTGGAGGCGCCTGCGCGCACGGCTCCGCCTGTTCCGTAGACGCATGCACACCCATCCGGCCCTGCACCTGCCCTGGCGCGTCCTGGTCGGGACCGTCGGCACCGTCGTGGCCCTGGCCGGGGTGGTCATGCTGGTCGTCCCCGGACCGGGGGTGGCCTCGATCCTCCTCGGGCTCCTCATCCTCAGCACCGAGTTCCGCTGGGCGCACCGCCTGCTCCGGCCCGCGCGCGTGTGGACCCGGCGCGGGGAGAGGTGGGCCCTGCGGACCAGGGACCAGTTCCTCGAACGCCGCCGCGAGCGCGCGGCCGCACGCCGAGGACGCCCCGCTCCCCCGGACTGACCACGGCGGGCCCGCTCCGGCGGCCTCCGCAGACCCCGGGCGGACGCGCGCGTTGCCCGAACTTGACCCGACGCGACACGAAGAAGAGGAGCCCGGTTCGTGCGATACGAACCGGGCTCCTCCACGAGGTGGGCGATACTGGACTCGAACCAGTGACCTCATCGGTGTGAACGATGCGCTCTAGCCAACTGAGCTAATCGCCCCTCTGGGCTGGTGACCCGTCCGGCCTCGTCGGCCTGACAAGAAAAACTCTAGCGCACGTTCGGGGGTGCTCGACGCACACAGACCCGCCCAGCGAACGCAAAGGTACGTGATCGAGGTCACATATGCTGGTCAACGGGTTCCCATGGGGCTCCCCCGTCAGCGATGATCCCCGCAGTGAGTAGGAGTTCCAGTCCCCGTGAACCCTCCCGCAGCGACCGCGGAACGACCTCCGCGTGACGCGGGCCACTCAACATGGGGAAATCTTTGGTTTCCCCTGGTCATTACAGTGACGAAGGATCGTGGTGCCGCCAGGCGGCGCGCTGACCCCGCTGGGCGGGCAGCGAGATCTCCGGTCCCACCGACCAAGAAAGTTTCCGTACTCACGTCATAGTCCGCGGGCGTCCGCGTTGGAGCGAGTGAGGCGGCAACCGGCCCGCGCCCCAGGACTCTGGGCCGGACGAGAAAAGGTTTGGCGAACATGAACAGTAGCGACACCACTGCCACCGCCGAGCTGGGCCTGCGACTCGTGGTCCCGGAGCGCACCGCGGTTCCCCTGGTCGCGCGACTCGACTACAGCGCTGACGACCCGTACGCGATCCGCGTCGCGTTCCACACCGGCGAGGACAACCCCGTCGAGTGGATCTTCGCTCGCGAACTCCTCACCGTGGGCATCGTCCGCCCCGTCGGCGAGGGCGACGTCCGCGTGTGGCCCTCCAAGGACGAGAGCGGCGACCGCTCGGTCAGCATCGCGCTGTCCTCGCCCTTCGGCCAGGCCGAGTTCGACACCCAGGTGTCCCCGCTGGCGGAGTTCCTCCACCGCACCTACGAGATCGTCCCCGCCGGCCAGGAGGGCCAGTTCGTGGACCTCGACGACGAGATCCAGCAGCACCTCCACTCCTAGGCCGCCGCACCGCGAGGACGACAGAGGGAGGGGACGGCGCTCCGGCGCCGTCCCCTCCCTCTGTCGCACCCCCTCCGCCGCCCCGGAGGCGCGGACCGAGGACCCGGTCAGGGGTCGATGTCGGCGGCGGAGCGCTCGGCGAAGACCGCCATCGCCTCACGGGTGACCGGCCCCGGTTCCGTCGACACCTTCTGGTCGTCGATGGTCAGGATCGCCTGGACGTCGCGCCCGGTGGAGGTCAGGAAGGCCTCGCTGATCTCGGGGAGCCGCTCCATGGGAACGTCCTCCTCCTCGCCGCCGTACCACTCCAGCACCAGCTCCCTGGTGACGCCCGCCAGCGGACCGGCCGACAGCGGAGGCGTGACCAGCCTGCCGTCGAGCACCACGAAGACGTTGCTGCCGGTGCCCTCGCACAGGTTGCCCGAGACGTTGCGGAAGACCGCCTCGCTGGCGCCCCGCTCACTCGCGTAGGCGAGCGCGCGCACGTTGTCCGCGTAGGACGTGGTCTTCAGCCCGGCCAGGGCCCCGAACTCGTTGCGCGGCCACGGCGCGAGGGCCACGTCCGTGGTGGTGGGGATGGGCGGGAAGGGGCCCATCGCCACGATGGCGGTCTGCTCTCCCTGCCCGCGGGCCGAGCCCAGCGGCCCGTTCCCGTCCGTGACGGTGATGCGTACCCGGGCGTCGGTCAGCTCGAGGTTCGCGGCGATCGCCCGGGCGACGCCGTCGGCGACCAGGTCGAGGTCGGGCTCGTCCATCCCCAGCCCCCGGGCGGAGCGGGCCAGCCGCCTCAGGTGCCGGGTGAGCGCGAAGGGTTCGCCGTGCTGGGCCCGCACCGTCTCGAAGACGCCGTCGCCCACGGTGATCCCGTGGTCGGCCACGGGAATCCTCGCGTCCTTCTCCTCCAGTACGGCGCCGCACCCGTACCCGGCGCCCGCGATCCACACCCTCATGTCCAACCCCCGCGTTCTCTCGGCCCCTGGTCGGGGCGGTGACACCCCGAATCCTGCCACCTCCGCACCGGGTCCCGCCTGGTGAACCCCGGTGCCGCCCTACCGGCCGGGGCCGCGCCCTGGCAAGTCCCCTGTCCGGCACCGGCCGCCGGTCCGGTACGCCGACGGGTTTTTCCAGCGCGTCCTCGCAGGTCAGAATGGATGTCACGACAGGGTGGACCACCCGGAACCGGCGGCGCGCACGGGACAGATAAGTTACGAATGACTATCATCTGGGCAACGCTTATGCGGGACCGGTAGCCGCCTCCCCCAGCCGCCTCCCCTGCCGGTACACGCGGAGCCCTCGCGGGACGCGCGTGCCCCTCGCCCACGACCGCACCAGACACAGCGAAGAGAGACATGACCCCACCGAGCACCGCCCGCGGCGAACTCAGCTGGCTGCTGGACGACCTCCTCACCCGCGCCTCGGGCACCCAACACGCCATCGTCCTGTCCACGGACGGGCTCCTCATGGCCACCTCCAGCGGGCTGGACCGGCCCGCCGCCGAACACCTGTCGGCGATCGCCTCGGGGCTGCACAGCCTCGCCGGGGGCGCCAGCAAGCAGTTCTCCGCCGGGGGCATCCGCCAGAGCATCATCGAGATGGACCGGGCCTTCCTCTTCGTGGCCGCCGCGGGCGAGGGCGCGTGCATGGCGCTGATGTCGGACGCCGACAGCGACGTGGGCCTGATCGCCTACGAGATGAACAAGGTGATCGAACGGGTCGGGCAGTACCTGTCCGCGCCTCCGCGCCCCGACATGCCCTCCACCCCCGCGCACGTGGAGAAGTAGTTCCTGCCGCCGCGGCGGGCCGCACCGGCCTGCCTCGGCAGGGGCGGGAACCCCCGCACGGAACCGATTTCGCACTTCCCCGCAACTTCCGCTAGAGTTCTTAACGCAGCGAGGGACGCGGCACCGGGAAGCCCCGGAGGCCACGGACACACTCGCCGCGCGGACGTGGCTCAGCTGGTAGAGCATCACCTTGCCAAGGTGAGGGTCGCGGGTTCGAATCCCGTCGTCCGCTCGAACGATTCGCCTTGCGCCTCCTCGGATGGCACAATCGGATCGGCTTCGGGGCACCACCCCGGGCACACGCGGACGTGGCTCAGCTGGTAGAGCATCACCTTGCCAAGGTGAGGGTCGCGGGTTCGAATCCCGTCGTCCGCTCGGAGAAAGGCACGCATGGGTGCCACGCGGCTCCCCCGTGCTTTGCAGGCCGGAGTGGCCGAGTGGTTGAGGCAAGGGACTGCAAATCCCTGCACACGGGTTCGATTCCCGTCTCCGGCTCCACGCGCAGCACATTTCCATAGGGGCGATTAGCTCAGTTGGCTAGAGCACTACCTCGACACGGTAGGGGTCACAGGTTCGAGTCCTGTATCGCCCACATCACGCGGAAGCGGGTTCCCTCGGGAGCCCGCTTCCGTCGTTTCCGGTGTCCCGGCCCTCAGGGGCGGAAGACCACCTTGAAGGCTCCCTCGGTCTTCTTCTGGAAGTTCTCGTAGGCCCAGGCCGCGTCGTCCAAGGACACGTGATGAGTGGCGAAGTCCGCCACTCCGAGGACGTCCTCGCCGTCCAGAAGCGGGAGGATCTCCGGAGCCCAGCGGCGGACGTTGGCCTGGCCCATCCTCACCTGGATCTGCTTGTCGAAGAGCGTGAGCATGGGCAGAGGGTCGGCCATCCCTCCGTAGACGCCGATCAGTGAGATGGTTCCCCCGCGACGCACGAGATCGATCGCCGTCTGGAAGGCCGCCAGGCGGTCGACTCCGGAGGTCTCCATGAGTCTGGCCGCCGCGCCCTTGGGGAGCAGGTTGGCCGCCCGCTGGGCGATCCGCGCAGATCCGTGTCCCTGCGCCTCCATGCCGACGGCGTCGATGACGGCGTCCGGCCCCCGGCCGTCGGTGCGCTCCCGAATGCGACCGATGAGCTCGTCGGTTCCGCCGGTCGGATCGAACACCTCCACCCCGCGCGCCTCCGACCGGGCGCGGCGCTCGGGAACCGGATCGACGCCGAAGACACGCCCCGCCCCCAGGTGCCGGGCGACGCGGCAGGCCATCTCTCCGATCGGTCCCAGACCCAGTACCGCGACGGAGCCGTCCCGCGGGATGTCCGCGTAACGAACCGCCTGCCAAGCCGTGGGGAGGACGTCCGACAGGAAGACGTACCGGTCGTCGGCCCCCTCACTGGAGACGGGAATGGCGTTGGCGTCCGCACGGGGAACCCGCAGGTACTCGGCCTGAGCTCCGGGGACGGAACCGTAGAGCGCGCTGTAGCCGTAGATACTCGCGCCCGTGCCCTGGTCCTCGACGCGCGTGTTGTCGCACTGGGTCTGTAGGCCCGACTCGCACATCGGACAGTGTCCGCACGAAATCTGGAAGGGGATGACCACGCGCTCCCCCGGTACCAGCGAGGTCACTCCCGGCCCCACCTCCTCAACCACTCCCAGGGGCTCGTGCCCCAAGATGTCTCCCGCACTCATGAACGGCCCGAGCACCTCGTACAGGTGCAGGTCGGAGCCGCAGAGACCGGAACTGGTGACACGGACGACCGCGTCACCGGGCTGCTCGATGCGCGGATCGGGTACGTTCTCGGTCCTGACGTCGCGCGTGCCGTTCCACACCACTGCTCTCATGGAGTCTCCTCCGTTCAGTTCGTACCGTCCCGTTGTTCCACCGGCCACGAGGTTCGTGGTCACGCGGGGTCGAGCCGCGCGGGCTCAGGCGGAGACGGTCCCGGTCGACCTGTTCCAGTGCCGGTGCCCCCCGACCAGGCGGGCGAACTCCCGGGCCACGCTCTCGTCCACCCCGGGGGCCCGAACCACTCCCGCGATGGTTTCGGGAACCGTGGGTGGACGTCCGAGGGCGTCCGGTAGCCCAGGGGCGTCGAGCAGCGAGGTTCCCGCGCCGACCGCAGCGATCGCCTTAGCGTGCTTGTAGGCCTCAAGGACGAAGTGCCGGGCTTCGCCGTCTTGGGCGAGGGATGCAGCGGCGTCGCCGCCGCCGGGGACGACCACCGCGTCGTAGAGGACCGAGGAGACGGTCGTGAAGGCGCGGTCGACTGGCAGGGTGCCGCCCTCGCGGGTGCGCACCGAACCGTCGAGCCGGGCGAGCGCCTCCACCACGGCCCCCTCCCCCACCAGCGTCCGCCGGAGGGTCTCGACGTCGGCCCCGTCCACGCCGTGGTCGACGAGCACGGCGACCTGGCGTCCGGTCAGGTCTCCGAACGCGGTGTTGGCCTGGCTGAGCGCGGGAGAGGTCCGGGTGTGGCGCCCGGTGCCAGGGTCCTGGGGCGGCTCCACTCCCAGGCCCTCGGCGACCTCGACCGCCAGACCGTGGTCGACGTGGGCCAGATTGGCGACCGCCCGCTGACGCACGGCCAGCTCCTCGCACTTGCCCAGCTCGAAGCGGAACGCGGCCACCAGGTGTTCGCGCTCCCAGTCGGCGAGGCTGTTCAGGAACAACCTGGCTTGGGAGTAGTGGTCCTTGAAGCTCTCCGCCCGTTTGCGGATCTTGTTCCCCTCGACCTTCTCCGTGTAGTGCCGGTAGACGTTCTCGTCGGCCAGCGCCGGACAGCCGCCGCCCAGGGAGTTCGGGAAGTAGGAGGTCTGGCCGCGGTGTACCCGGTGCTGGGCGAACCCGTCACGCTGGTTGTTGCTCACCGGCGCCACGGGCCGGTTGACGGGGATCTGTTGGAAGTTGGACCCGCCCAGGCGCAGCAGCTGCGTGTCCAGGTAGGAGAAGTTGCGGGCCTGGAGCAGCGGGTCGTTGGTGAAGTCGATCCCGGGGACGACGTTCGCGGTGTGGAACGCGATCTGTTCCGTCTCGGCGAAGAAGTTGTCCGGGTTGCGGTCGAGCACCATTCGACCGACGGGGCGTACCGGCACCTGCTCCTCGGGGATGATCTTGGTGGCGTCGAGGAGGTCGAAGTCGAACGCGTGCTCGTCCTCCTCCGCGACGAGCTGCACACCCAGCTCCCACTCGGGGTACTGGCCGCGTTCGATGGCCTCCCAGAGGTCGCGCCGGTTGTAGTCGGGGTCCTTGCCCTGGATGCGCTGGGCCTCGTCCCACACCAGCGAGTGCGTGCCCAGGACCGGCTTCCAGTGGAACTTGACGAACGTCCCCCGTCCGTCCGCGTTGACGAAGCGGAAGGTGTGCACACCGAAGCCCTGCATCGTGCGGTAGCTGCGCGGGATGGCACGGTCCGACATCAGCCACATCACCATGTGAGTGGTCTCCGGTTGCAGTCCGACGAAGTCCCACAGAGTGTCGTGCGCGGACTGGGCCTGGGGGATCTCGTTGTGCGGTTCTGGCTTGACGGCGTGCACGAAGTCGGGGAACTTGATGCCGTCCTGGATGAAGAAGACCGGCATGTTGTTGCCGACCAGGTCGTAGTTGCCCTGTTCGGTGTAGAACTTGACCGCGAAGCCCCGCACGTCGCGCGCCGTGTCCGCCGAGCCTCGAGATCCGGCCACGGTGGAGAAGCGGACGAACACGGGGGTGGTGACGTGGGGCCCGCTGAGGAAGTGGGCGCCGGTCAGGTCGGAGAGGTCCTCGTAGGGCGTGAAGTGGCCGTAGGCCCCCGCCCCCCTGGCGTGGACGACGCGTTCGGGGATGCGCTCGTGGTCGAAGTGGGTGATCTTCTCCCGGGCGTGGAAGTCCTCCAGGAGAGTGGGGCCGCGTTCGCCGACACTGAGGGAGTTGTCGGTGTCCTCGACCCGGACTCCGGTCTCAGTGGTCAGTGGGTCCCGGGAGTCGGTGCGGTGCTGTTCCAGCATCCGGTCCTTGTCGTTACCTCGTTCGGTCATGTCGGACTCCCCCGTCAGTTCGCGGTCGTGTCGAGCGACTGCCCGTCGTGCGTTGCCATGACCGACGGGGTCTGCTCGTAAACACCGCGTACGGGACCGCGCGAATTCGGCCGCGCACCGCTGGGGCCGTAAGCGTGACGAGGGCCGTTCACGGGCTCGGATACGGTCGCTCCCGGAGTAGGCGCGCCAGGTGCGCGGCGTTGCGGGCCACCGTCGCCGTGGTGGTCGCCACCGCTTCGGGAGTGCTGTCGAGATCGATGTAGTCCTTCGGGTTCATCGCCTCGGAGTTCCAGTAGGTGGACCCCGTCGCCGGAAGGGTGAACCCGCAGTCACTCAGCGCCTGGGCGCAGTCAGCGACGATCTTGTGCGCCCCGTCCTCGTTACCGACCACCGCGATCACGGCGACCTTTCCGTACATCGACGGTCGGCCTTCGTCGTCGGTCTCGGAGAGCTCGGCGTTGATCCGCTCCAGCACCCGCTGCGCGACACTCGACATGTGGCCCACCCACGTGGGTGTTGACAGGACGAGGATGTCGGCGGCGACCAGCTTCTCCCGCAACTGGGGCCACGCGTCGCCCTGGCCCGTGTCGACGGTCACTCCGGGATTGACCCGGTGGTCGACGACGCGCACCGACTCCCCTCGCACTCCGTGCCCGGCGAGTTCGTCGAGAACCTGCCGAGCGAGCAACTCACTGCTGGAGGGTGTCGGACTGGGCTTGAGGCTGCAGGTCAGGGCCAGGGCCCGAAGTTCGAAAGGCATGGGAGGACCCTACGTGTCACCCGGCCCGGGCCCCCTTGGGTCCGGGCCAGTGGCGGACCATTTTTCGAAAACGCCTCGTCAACAGCCCGCCCCACGGGGGTTTCTCCGAGCGCGAGTGGTCGGGGGCGGACGACGGCCCACGAGTTTGCGTGGGATTGCCCGTAGATCCGGGCGGGGCGGGCAGGGGCACTGGACCGTCACACGAGTGTGGGAGGCAACATGATCGCGAAACTGTCGGAGCTCGGCGTCACCTCGGAGATGGCCTACACCGCGGGTGCCGTCAGCATCGGCCTCTCGTTCCTGAGCTGGGCCGTGTCCAAGAAGAAGGAGGACGCCGGCACCGACCGCGCCGACCGGTGGGGCATCTTCGTCGGTCAGTGGGCGCCCACCTTCTTCGCCCTGGGCGTCGCCCTGCGGCTCGAAGAGACCGGGACCTGACTCCTTCACGGGACGTCGGCTGTAGTCGGCACCGATGGAGGTCGGCCCCTGGCACCGTGTCAGGGGCCGGGCAGGGACCTCTGACCGCTGCCCCCGCTCAGCTCGCCAGGATCTGCGGTGAGAGCGTCTTGAGCATCGCCCGCGCCCAACGCATCTGGCGCAGGGAACGGGGCTGGCACCGTCGGGCGACCGCGAGCAGACCGGGGTCCGCGACCACCTGAGCCCCCTGACCGAGCAGATCCCAGTCGAGAGCGACCCCGCCGCTCATCCGGTACAGCCGTCTGAGGTCCGCGAGGAGCGCCAGGTCCGGGTCCGACCCCTCCCCCGGAAGTTCGCGGCTCCCCTCCTTCTCGGGATCGGTGCTCCGGAGGTCCGTCAGGGTCACACCGTACCGGGGCGCGACGGAGACGATCTCGCTCAGGTGTTCCCTGGACCACACCGCCAGATCGGTGGTCACGTGCTGGATCTCCTGCTCCTTCGCGTGCCGGTCGGCCACCCGCGAGAGCTCCGTCACGAGGGAGCTCTCCGCATGGTGCAGCTCTCTCAGGGCCGCTCCGATCCTCATCGCGTCCCCTCCCGGTGGCACTGTTCCAGAGTGTCGGCTTCCCCCCGGGTGGCCTCCACGGCCTCCGCCGCCTCGCCAACCGGTGCGGAGGCGGTCGTGGTGGGAGCCGGGGAAGGGCGCCCACCGCCACGGCTCAGGACACGCACACGCGCTGCCGCGGTCTTGAAGAGGGGCTGCTTGGAGACCGGGTCCCAGTCATCGGCGGTCATCTCGTTGGCGGCTCTGGCTCGTTCCCCGTCCGAGGCGGCCGCGACGTCGACGTCCCAGTATCCGTAGTGGAAGGGAACGAACAGTACGCCCGGCCGTACTCCGCTGATCCTCGCCCGGGCACGGACGGCACCCCGCCGCGCGCGCACCTCCACCACGTCTCCCTCCCCGATCCCCTCCGCTCGTGCGTCGGAGGGCGCGATCTCCACCCACACCTCAGGGGCCGCCCGGCGGAGTTCGGGGGCTCGACCGGTCTTGGTCCGCGTGTGGAACTGGTACAGCGTACGGCCGGTGATCAGCGCGTACGGGTACTCCCGGTCCGGCGTCTCGTGCGGGGGCACGAAGTCCACGGCCTTGAGCATCGCCAGGCCGCGGGGGTTGGCCGCACGGTACTCCTCCTCTTCCAGCGGAGCTCCCGTGACGAGGTCCTTGCCGTAACTCTCGCACTCGTCCGGCCCGGCCCAGAACCGGCCGTCCGCGTAGAGTCTCGGAGTACCCTCCGGGTTCTGTTCGTTACAGGGCCACTGCACTCCGCCGGTGGACCGCAGACGTTCGTAGGACAGTCCGGAGTAGTCACAGGGGCGTCCCTGGCTGGCCCGTTTCCATGCCTCGAAGGCGGATTCGGCGTCATCCCACTGCGGGAACGGGCGCCCGTCGTCGTCCCGGAAGCCCATCCTCCTCGCGTAGTCCAGGAAGATGTCCAGGTCGGGCCGTGCCTCACCCGGCGGTTCCACGGCCTTCTCGGACAGGTGCACGGTGCGGTCGCTGTTGGTGAACGTTCCGGTCTTCTCACCCAAGGTGGCCGCGGGCAGCACCACGTCGGCGAGTTCGGCCGTCTCGGTCATGAAGACGTCCTGCACCACCAGGAACAGCCCCTCCTTGGAGAGGAACTCACGCACCCGCCGTAGGTCGGGCAATGACGCGGCCGGGTTGGTCGCGCTGATCCACAGGAAGCGGATCGAACCCTTCTCGACGTAGCGCATGATCTGCATGGCGTGCGTGGGCGGAGCGTAGTGGGGGACGCGTAGCGGGTCGAGGTTCCAGAGCGCGGCCAGTTCCCGGACGTGCCGGTCGTTGTTCCAGTTGCGAAACGCCGTCAGGTCGCCGTCTGCGCCGCACTCACGCGTGTTCTCCGCCGTCGGCTGACCGTTCATCTGGAGCACACCCGCTCCAGGCCTGCCCAACATGCCCCGCAGCAGATGCACGTTGTTGACCTGTACGGCGGTCCCGGTGGCCTGGTTCGACTGATAGAAGCCCTGGAGGACGGTCGACACCAGCCGCTCCGCGCCACCCAGCAGTTCGGCGGCCGCGCTGATCTCACGGGCGGGCACGTCGCAGATCGCGGCGGCGCGCTCGGGCGGGTATGCGGCCGTCACCCGGACCAGTTCCTCGTAGCCGACCGTGTGCGCCTCCACGTAGGCGTGGTCGACCCGGTCGGTCCGGACGAGTTCCCGCAGGATCGCGTTCATCAGCGCGACGTTGGTGCCGGGGCGCGGGGCGAGGTGAAGCGTCGACCTCCGAGCCACGGGAGTGGCCCTGGGGTCGACGCACAACAGCCGGGGAGGGTTCGCCCCGGCCAGCCGGTCGAGGACACGGCTCCACAGCACCGCCTGCGTCTCCGCCATGTTGTGCCCGTACAACGCGATGACGTCCGCGTGGTCGATGTCCTCGTAGGAGCCCGGCTGTCCGTCGCAACCGAAGGACTCCTTCAGGGCGCTCGCCGCCGTGGCCGTGCACAGCCTGGTGTTCCCGTCCAGGTGGTTGGTACCGATCGCGCCGTGAGCGATGGCGGCGAGCGTGTAGTACTCCTCCAAGAAGAGCTGTCCGCTGGTGTAGAAACCCAGAGCGCTGGCACCCCGGTCCTCCAGGGTCCTCCCGCTGTGTTCCACCACGAGGTCCATGGCGGTGTCCCAGTCGGTCTCGACCAGCTCCCCTCCCCGGCGCACGAGAGGGCGTGTGAGCCGGTCCGGGGAGTGGTTGGCCTGCCAACCGTAGAGGTCCTTGGGGTCCAGGCGACCGCGGTTGACCCGGTCCTCCCCGCGCCCGCGCACGCCGACGATGCGGCCGTCCTTGACCGCGATGTCCAGCCCGTCACCGTTGGAATGCAGAATCGACGCGGAGGGCACCCAGCGGTCCACCTCGTGGGGGGCCACGCCGCGGGCCAGATGGAGGTCGACCCGCACGGGCCACGGCTGACCGGAGCCGTAGGGGGTGCGCGTCCCCCAGGGCTCGGCGATCGGGTCCTTGGACGGCACGCGGGTCCCCTCACTCGTCGTCGTACCTGGAGCGGCGTCGGAAGATCCCCCTCAGTATGGGCGCTGAACGGGCGGATGGCCGGTGGCACACGCGGTCCGGACGGGTCCCGGTGCGGGCCCGCGGACTCGAGAGGGCGCCGTCACGAGCGCGGCGGCGTTCCAAACCGGCAGCAATACGGTGCCAAGTCCTGACATCCGGCTTTTCGCTCGGTGGTGCCTCGGGCATGGAGAGGGCGTCATCCGTCCGTTTCACGTTCTGGCTCCATGCCATCGTTGCGAGGACCCGTATGAGCTCCAGCACCGAGACACCCACGGCGCCGTCAGACCTCAGCGCCCACACGAACGAGGGGCCGGCCGAGGACGCCTCGGCAGAGGAACTCCTCCAGGCACTGGAGGACGAACCCGAGGGCAGCGTGACCGCCGTGCGGCTCAAGGAACGCATCCTGGACCACTACCGGCCCCTGCTGAACCGCCTCGCCCGCCGCTACGGCGGACGAGGCGAGAACCTCGAGGACCTGCGGCAGACCGCTTGCCTGGGGCTGGCCAAGGCCATCCAGGGGTACGACCCGCGTAAGGGCAGGCCCTTCATCGCCTACCTGCTGCCCACGGTCACCGGAGAGATCAAGCGGCACTTCCGTGACCACACGTGGGCGGTGCACACACCGCGTACGGCCCAGTCCCGCCGACCGCTCATGCGCCAGGCCCGCCAGGATCTGGAGCAGCACCTGGGCCGCCACCCCTCCAACAAGGAGATCGCCCGGAAGATGGGGGTCACGGTGGCGGACGTGGAGGAGGTTCTCCTGATCTCGGAGGCCTACAACACCTATTCGCTCAACGAGCCGGACCTGCGTGGTGAGGAGTCCGGCCTCGCCTGGGAGCGCTTCATGGGTGTGGAGGACCCGGGCCTGGGCCTGGTCGTGGATCGGCAGGCCGCACGGTCGGCCCTGGTCCGGCTGACGCCCAGGGAGCGGCACATCATCAAGCGCCGCTACTTCGACGAGTGGAAGCAGGCACGCATCGCCCGCGAGGTCGGATGTTCGCAGATGCACGTCTCCCGGCTGCTGTCACAGGCCCTGGAGTGGCTGCGCGCCGAACTGAGCGCCCCCGAGGCGCCGACGGGGCCGACCGCCGTGACGGGACGGACCCCGCCCGAATCCGTGTCGCACACCGAGACGGCCGATGACCGTCCGTGAGGACCAGGGCCGTCCGCGCTGTACGCCGCGCGCCACGAACACGGAGAACCGTTCACTCGGCCGGACCCGAGTTCCGCCCTGATGAAGTCCTCCAGTCGTGCGAGGTCGTGCCGTTCGGGGACCAGGTCGATCATGGAGTCGGCGCTGTTGGCGCCGTCGGCCCGGTGTTCTGCCTTGTCCGGCACGCGACCCGCACGGCGGTGTTCCACCGCCCGACACCCGCGACACGTACCGGCGTGGGCCGTCGGGCTCCTGCCGGTGAACCGGCGCCCTCGTATGGCCCGTCACCGCCCCGAGTCGGTCTCGCCCTCACGGCTCCGGTCTCCCTCGCCCGGGCTCTCCGTAACGGGATCGACGATGTCGGCTTCTGGCGACGCACCCACGATGAGGCCGAAGAACACGTGGTCGACCAAGAGGGCGAGCCGCTCCCGCGGGCGGGCCCGACGGGCGTGCGCCAGGCCGAGGGCGGGAGCCAGAGCGAGCTCGAACAGCCCCCAGGACAGCAGTCCGTAGAGGGGTCCGGTGAGCCTGGACGCGCGTAGACGCGAGGGGACCAGGGCGAAGGCCGCGCCGGCCCCCGCACCGTACCCCCAGTGCGCGAACTCGATGAACGCCGTCCGTCGGTGCTCGGGAACGGCGCGAAGCATCGTGGGAACGCCCTCGAGCAGTATCGCCTCGGGCGGCGTCCTCTCGATCATCCCCAGGCCCACCGCCGCCTGGCGCATACCGCTCATCGCCATCGCCGCCACGGCCCCCCGAGCGGCTCCCCTCAGCAGGGGCCGACGAGGAGGGAGGCGAGTCTGGTCCGGCATGGCTACCTCCTGACATCGCTGTTGTCGCGTCCCTGACCACGTCGACCGCTTCGTACACATCGGGCCCCTCACGTGGGCCGACGCCCCCACCGCTGTTTCGGCGCGGGTTCACCGGGGCAGTCGGTCGACACGGAGTGTCCGCGTCGCGACAGGAGGGGCTCGATGGCGCGCGAGAAGACGACGATCGGTGACCACGGCTTCCTCTCCGACTGTCACACCGCCGCGTTGACCTCCCCGGACGGGGCGATCACATGGTTGTGCACGCCGCGCTTCGACGGCTCCGCCTTCCTCTCGGGGATACTCGACCCCCGGGTCGGCGGAGAATGGGGCCTGGAGGTGCAGGGCGCACTGCCGGTGGCACGCTCCTACATGGAGGACAGCCTCGTCCTGGAGACCCTGTGGCGGGGGGACGACGTCGAGGTGCTGGTGCGGGACCTGCTCGCGGTCGGCCGGGGGGAGGGCGGCGCGGGCCCGTTCAGGGAGGGCCTCCTGGTCCGTATCGTGGAGTGCAGGTCCGGTACGAGCGCCGTGCGTTCGCGTCTACGCGCCCGTCCCCGTTTCGGTGGCGCGCGGCCCTCCTGGGAGACCGTCCGCGGGTGCCTACGTGAGGCGTCCGGACCCCTCCTGTCCGGTACGCCGCCTCCCACTCTGGGCCCGGGTGGAGACCCCGAGTTCCGTGTGGAGCTCGCTGAGGGAGAGACGGCCGTCTTCGCACTGGATTACCTCACGGGAGAGCGCGGTGTCGTTCCCGGGCAGGGACACGCACTGCTGCGAGAGACCCTCGAAGCCTGGCGCGCCTGGTCGGCCAGGACCGACTACGACGGGGTGGGGGCGTCGCAGGTGCGGCGAAGCGCCCTGGTTCTGCGGGGGCTCCTCCACCAGGAGAGCGGCGCCCTCATCGCGGCGCCCACGACCTCCCTGCCGGAATGGCCCCGGGGGCCGAGGAACTGGGACTACCGCTACGTCTGGCATCGGGACGCCGCTCTGGTCGTCCTGGCCTTCCTCCGTTTGGGGCACGCGGAGGAGGCCGGGCGCTACCTTCGTTACCTGCTCGGCGCGTGCGGTCGGCCGGTCGGCTGGGTCGCCCCCGTCCACACCGTGGACGGTCAGCCACCTCCCACCGAGACGACCCTTGGTCACCTCGCCGGACACGGCGGAGCCCGGCCGGTGCGGGTGGGCAACTCCGCGTTCTCACAACACCAGCTGGACGTCTACGGACACATCCTGGACGCGGCGCACTGCTACGAGGAGGCCGGAGGCGGTCTCGAACCGCACGAGCTCCGGCAGCTCGACACCGTGGTGGAAGCGGTACGGGACCTGTGGCGCGAACCGGACGACGGCGTGTGGGAGGTCAGGTCCGAGTCGCGCCACTGGACCAATTCCAAGGTGCACGCCTGGGTCTGCCTCGACCGGGCGATCCGGTTGGCGGAAGCCACGGGGCGGGCCGACCAGGTGCCGTTGGGGGAATGGCGTGCGGAGGCACAGGCCATCCGTGAGCAGGTGCTCGAGCTCGGTCACGACCCCGTGACGGGGTCGTTCGTCCAGTCCTACGGCTCGACCAACGTCGATGGGGCGTTGTTGAGGATTCCGCTCCTGGGCTTCCTCGGCGGGAAGGACCCCCGTGTGCTCCGGACCCTCGAACGGGTGGAGACCGAACTCGGAGACGAGAGCTGGCTCGTCCACAGGTACGAGCCCGAGGAGACCGCGGACGGCATCGGCACCCCCGAGGGCGCCTTCTTGCTGTGCTCCTTCGACCTCGTGTCAGCGCTGGTGCTCGCGGGACGGGAAGCGGAGGCCTCACGCAGGTTCCACCGCCTCTGCGCGACCGTGGGCGGCCTGGGTCTGCTGTCCGAGGAGATGGCGCCGGACGGCACCCTTCTGGGGAACTTCCCCCAGGCCTTCGCCCACCTGGCCCTGATCGAGGCCGCTGTCAACCTGGAGGGCTCGGGCGGCGGCGAGGCGCTGCACGCGTGGGCCCGGGGCAGGGCCGAGAACCGCGACCGCTCCACCTCGAAGGGGGCGGCGGGAGAGCCGGGAGCGAACGGGACCGATGACTGACCAGGGCGCCCGCGCATCCCGGTCCGACATCGACGAGGCGGAGGTACTCGCCCATGACGGAGAACGCACAGCCGAAACGCCACACGACGAGTCTGCCGGAGACCGCGCGGGTACTGTCCACGGTCCTGGTCCCCACCGCGGCCCGTGGCGCCATCGTGCGCCGCCCCACCGGAGAGGCGCTGGTGGCGGCCCTGAGCGCGGACCACAAGAGTGTCGGGGTGCTGCGCGAGCTTCGACGGCGCCATGGCGACGACCCGCTCCCCCTGGGCTACACGGGCCGCCGCATCGCGCTGGTGCTGTCACCTGAGGACGTTCGGCGGCTTCTGTCGGAGACCCCGGACACGTTCTCCCCGGGCGGCGCGGAGAAACGGGGGGCGCTGAACCACTTCCAGCCCCATGGAGCCCTCGTCTCCGATCGACGCGACCGGCCTGACCGGCGCCGTGCCAACGAGGAGGCCCTGGCTCCGGGACAGCGCCTCCATCCCGACGCCCCCGCCATCGCCGAGCACGCGGAAGAGGAGGCCCGATCCCTCGTCAGGGCGCTGCGCGGCCCGGGGCCGCCGGGCGGGGTGCTGGACTGGGCACGGTTCTCCGAGACCTTCGACGCCCTCGCGCGACGGGTGGTCTTCGGCAGGGCGGCCGCCGGGGACCGCCGCAGTACCCAACTGCTGCGGCGGCTGAGGCACAGGGCCAACTGGTCGTATCTGCTGCCGGTGGACCACAACCGTCGAGCGGAGTTCCTCGACCGTATCCGCACGGGCATCGACCGTGCGGAACCCGGTAGCCTCGCCGCCCGGCTCGGGCCTCCGGGCGCGAGCGAACGTCCCGAGGCCCAGATCGCACACTGGATGTTCGCGTTCGACGCCGCCGCGGTGGCCGCGTTCCGGTCACTGGCCGTGCTGACCTCCAGCGGTCCCGAGGTGGACGCCGTCCGGGCCGAGGCGCTCACAGAGGACGGTCCCGATCTTCCGATGCTGCGCGCCGCCCTGCGCGAGTCGGTCCGCCTGTGGCCCACGACCCTGGTGGTGATTCGCGAAAGCACCCGGGAGACGGTCTGGCGGGAGCGGAGCATCCCACCCCGAACCGCCTTCCTGGTGCTGAGCTCCTACTTCCACCGCGACCCCACCCGGCTCCCCTACGCGGACGCCTTCGCCCCCGCCATCTGGAACGACGGCCGTGCTGAGGACGACCCCGGGATCGTGCCCTTCAGCTACGGGCCCGCCGGCTGCCCGGGCCGTGATCTGGTGCCCCTCTCCGTTTCCTACCTCTTGAGGGCCCTGTTCAGGGTGGGCGGTCCCCTGCCGGTCGGCGGATCGCCGGAGCTGCGGACCGACGCCCTGCCAGCGTCACTCAACCACTTCGACCTGCGGTTCGTACTCTGAGGCCCGACCGGTCAGGCGGGTGTGGGTGCCTGGCAGGGGCCGGACCGGCGCCGAGCCGTCCCAGCGTTCGTGTCAGCGCACCGGCAGCACCGACGGCGTCAGCTCCGCCACCGCGCCGGGTGACCACAACGCCGAGACCGGTGCTGTGCGCGGCAGCCGTACCCCCGCTCGCGCCAGGAGGTCCCCCTCGTAGGCGACGTCCCCCGCACGGTGCAGCACCCAGCGCTCGTGGCGCACACGCACCCAACGCGTGGTGCCGGCCCGGGGCGTGTGCAGGCCCCACCGGGCGGTGAGGAAGTGTTCCAAGGGCGTCGGAGCCGTCGGGCGGGCCTCCACGCGCAGCCGCCATCGTCCGTGGGCCCCGCCCTGGGGCCACCGGCGTCTGACCGCACCCGCGCAGGGCCCGACACCCGACTGTCGGAGGCTGGTGTCGGACCACGTGTAGGGCATCCTCGGCACCGTCCTGGCGACGAGTACGCCGGGGAGCGAGTCGGCGTCCAGGGAGAGGAACACCACGCCCCGCCGTCCCTGGCCGTCCACTGAGTACAGTCGGACGTTCACCTCGTCGAACGCACCGAGGGCGCGCACGCCGAGCACCCGGGTGGTCGGGGCACGGAAGGCCACGAGACCCGCGTAGGTCGTTCCGTCGAACAGATCGGGTCGGGTGCCGAAGGGAAACAGGTGGGTCACCGCGGCGGGATCGACCCGCCAGTGCAGGAAGACCACCCCCGCCCACACCTGACGCAGCACCGCCGGCCCCGGAAGCGGCGGCGCTTCCACGGGGGGTACCTGGCCCTTCCGTTCCATCTCCCCGGTCACCTCGTCCTCTTTCCCGCCGTGCCCGACGACGACACGAAACCCAGTGAACACCATGAGCGACTTTCCTGTCACGGCGAGTTAACGTCGGGGTGTGCTCTCCCATCCGTCGCCGTCACGTGATCCCTACCCGGGCAGACCCCGCCGCATCACGGCCGTGGTCGCGTCATGGCTCGTACTGGTGCTGGTCAGCGGCTGCACCGGGCCCACCCCCACCGAATCGCTGTACCGGGACGCCGCGGAACAGACCGTCACCGCCCTCCTCTCCGCCGTGGGAACGGGGATCATGCTCTCCGAGATCCATCGCCGGGACATGGCCTTCTCCCCCTACACGGAGACCACCATCGAGGACGCGGAGGACGCGGCACGCTCCGTCAACGACACCTTCGGAACACGGCAACCGCCCACGCCCCGGGCGCGGTCGCTGCGCTCGGAACTGGCTCCGCTGTGTGACAGCGCGGTGAACGCCCTCTCTGACCTGCGCATCGCCCTGCGCGAGGACGACGGTGCCGCAGTGCGGACGGCGGAGAGAAGCTTGAGGAGCGTCGCCGTCGACCTCACCGAGCTCCAGGACGAGCTCTCTTGAGGTGGCTGAGCGCCGTGACTCTCGGCCTGCTCACCGCCGTGGGCGGCTTCCTCGACATCGGGGACCTGGTCGCCAACTCCGTGGTCGGCTCCCGGTTCGGGATGAGTCTCGCGTGGGTCGTCCCCGTGGGAGTCGTCGGCCTCATGGTCTTCACCGAGATGTCCGCCCGGGTCGTCGCGACCACCGGACGCGGGACCTTCGACCTGGTACGCGAACGGCTCGGCGCCCGGGTCGGGCTCGCCAACCTGCTGTCCTCCTACCTCATCACGTTGCTCACCCTGTCCGCGCAGATGGGCGGCATCGCCCTGGCGCTCGAACTGGCCAGCGGCATCCACTACCTCCTCTGGGTTCCCGTGGTCGGGTTCCTCGTGTGGGTCGTGTTGTGGCGCCTGCCGTTCGAGAAGATGGAGAAGACCTACGGTCTCCTCGGCCTGACCCTGATCGTGTTCGCCGTGGCTCTGTGGCGGCTGGGTCCGGACTGGGTGGCGCTCGCTTCCGACGCGGCGTCCTTCTCCCCTCCACCGAACGAGGGCGTGGCCGTGTGGTGGTACTACGCCATCGCCCTGTTCGGCGCCGCCATGACCCCGTACACAGTGCTCTTCTTCTCGTCGGGGGGCGTAGAGGAGAAGTGGACGACCCAGGACCTGGCGACGGCCCGGATCAACGCCTTCGTCGGCCTCCCTCTGGGAGGGCTGCTCTCCCTCGCCATCATGGGATGCGCGGCGGTCGTCCTCATGCCGGCCGGGATTCAGGTGTCCGACCTGGGGCAGGTGGCCCTGCCGGTCGTCTCGACCCTCGGCAAGCTGGGGCTCATCGTGGTGATCCTGGGATTCTTCGCCGCGACCTTCGGCGCCGCCTTGGAGTCGGGGCTGGCCGCCGCCTACGGCGTCGCCCAGTACTTCGGCTGGCGCTGGGGGAAGTCACTGCCGCCTGTACGGGCACCCTTCTTCCACCTGGTCATCATGGTGAGCCTGCTCAGCGGCACCCTTTTCGTCCTGACCGGGGTCGACCCGGTGACCGTCACCGAGTACAGCCTCATCCTCTCCGCGGCGGCCCTTCCGTTGACCTACCTGCCGATCCTCGTCGTGGCCAACGATCACGGCTATCTGGGCGACCGGGTGAATTCGCGTTTCACCAACGTCCTGGCCTCGGTCTACCTGGTCCTGGTGTGCGTGGTGTCGGTGGCCGCGATTCCCTTGATGGCCTACACGAAGGCGGGGCAGTGAGATGACGCAGGACAGGAGCGAGCACGTCTTCCGGATCGGCTTCACGGTCCTGGACCGTCAGGTCGTCGACCGGCACGGAGAGAACCTGGGCAAGGTCGACGACGTGGAGTTCACGTGGCAGCCGGGGCGGGCCCCGGCCATGACGGCCCTGGTCGTCGACGCCGCCTCGCTCGGCGGTCGGCTCGCCGGCCGGCTCGGGCGGTCCTGGGAGGCGGTCCTCAAACGCCTGCGCCCTCTGGATCACTCCCCCACCACGGTCGCGGTCTCCGACGTCGAGGAGTTCACACCGACCACGGTGCTGTCCACGAGGGCTCCGACAGGCGGGCGTCCCGTGGAGGACTGGATCGCCCGCAACGTCATCGCCCGGGTCCCGGGCGGCACACGGTGAGTCGGGTGTTCGCCGGAGACGTGCTGGGGTCACGGATCGTCGACCGCTCGGGCCGGTCGATCGGGTCGGTCCAGGACGTCGTGGTCCGCCGGGACGACGATGGGTACACGGTCCTCGGCCTGGTCCTGGGACGTTCCGCGTTCGCCGGGCGCCTCGGGTTCGGAGACTCCCTCGAACCCCCCACCCCCTGGAGGCACGTGTTGGCCTGGCTACGGCGACACGAACGCTACGTCAGGTGGGAGGACGTCGTGTCGGTGGAGACGGGACGCGTGACGATCGCCGTGGACCATGACTCCCTTCCCAGGCACTGGCATCAGCAGGCGTGAGTCCGCGCGGTGCCGGGGCCCCGGGAACCCGGGAGGTCGCCCGCACCTCCGGCTCCCGCTCGCCCCGGTTCCGGAAAAGCTGCCCCTCCAGTCGGTTGAGGCGGTCCCCGAACCCCCCTGCGGCACGCGGTGAGCTCCGGGCCGAGGTCGTCACGGGCAGGTCGCACGGGCGGCTCACACGGTGTCCGCGCCGCACCAGTTCGTTGACCAGGGCCTGGTCCTCCGCCATCCGCAGTGCCTCGAAACCGCCGCAGTCCAGGTAGGCGGAGGCCCGCACCCCGAGGTTGGCCCCGTGCACGTGGGGGTGCTCCCCGCCCCGGACCACCGGATAGGTGCGCACGAAGCGCTCCGCCAGTTCGGCGCGACGCCCGGACCAGTCCGCGACCTCGACGGTCCCCGCCACGGCGTCGGCGTTCCGGGACAGAGCCAGCTGGGCCGGTATCCAGCGCTCCGGCACCACGCTGTCGGCGTCCGTGAAGGACATCCACACGTCGTCAGCGGGACCGACGAGGTCGAGCGCCAGCTCGGCCCCGGCCCGCCGCACCGCTCCGACGTTGCGACACGCGACCTCCAGCACGTGGGCGCCCTCGGCGCGGGCCAACTCCGCCGTCGGGTCGGCGCAATCGTCGGCGACCACCACCACGCGCCGACGCCTCGGGGCCAGCCCGCAACGGCGCAGGGAGGCGTGGACCGACCGCAGGCAGGCGACGATGCTCTCCGCCTCGTCATGTGCGGGGATCACCACGGTGACGGCGTCCATCAAACCAGCCCCTCCCGCTCGGCGACCGAGCGCGACCCCCGGACGCCGGGGCACTCGTAGACGCCGAGCTGGAAATCCCGCTCGACGTGCAGCACCGTTCGGTCCAACCCCGGCACAGCGTCGACCGCCCGGTGTGCGTCGTCCCCGGAGCGCACGTGGTCGCGGACCGGGTGACGCCAGTGCACGGCGACGACCGTCCCCTCCGGTGTCAGGGAGCGCACGGTCAGGGCGAGCACCGTGGCCAGGTCGGCGTCGTCGAAGTAGTAGAGGAGTTCCGAGAGCACCACGAGATCGAAGCCTCCGCCGGGCCACTCCTCGGGAACGGCGGCGCGGCCGACCTCGACGTGCTCGGCGCCGGTCAGCGCGCTCCTGGCGCGGGCCGCGGCCTCCGGAACGACCTCCCAGGCCAGGAGCGCGTCGCACCGCGCCGCGAGCCCACTCGTGAGGACCCCGATCGAACACCCGGGTTCGAACGCCCGCGCGTACCTCTCACGGGTCAGCGACGCGAGGGTGAGCGCCCGCTTGCGGTGCTCGTACCAGCGGCTCCGGAACCCCCACGGGTCCGCCTCTCCCGCGTACACCGAGTCGAAGTATCCCCGCCCCACACTCACCGGAACACCACCTCCCATCCGCGCCGGAAGTGTGCCAGCATCGCCTCGTCGAGGACGGCGCCGTCCGCCGCGGTCGGGCCGATCGGCCCGGTCTGCGTGGTGAAGGCGCCCAGAGCCCGGGCCTTGAGCCGGCGTACGTCCGGCGGCAGGTCGATCCGCCGCGCCCGTGCCCAGGGCACCGAGGCCTCGGCGGGTCGGGCCCAGTGCCACGTCCACACGGGGTAGGAGACGAGTGCCGGGCCCGGCCCCGAAACCGATCCCGCCCCGTTCGCGCGGTGGAGGGCCTCACGGGCCGCGAGACCGGTCGCACGGTGGTCCGGATGCAGGTCGCCCTCCCAGGTGGCGACGCACAGTTGGGCGCCCGCGCACAGTTCCGCGAGGCGCTCGGTGAGCCGGGCGCGGCACTCCTCGACCCGGCCGTCCGGGAACCCCAGCCGGACGACGCGGGCGCCCCCGGCTCCCAACAACGACAGTGCCCGCGCGCGCTCGTCGGCGCGCGCCTCGGCCAGGGCCCGCGGAGGAAGGCTGCCGCCGGGGTGGGAGCCCTCTCCGTCGGTGACCGCCACGACGGTGATCCGCGCGCCCAGCGCCGCCAACAGGGCCGTCGCCCCGCCGAACCCCAGCGTCTCGTCGTCGGGGTGGGGGGCGACCACCACCGCGTCCGTGACTCCCGCCAGGGCGAACGCTGGCAACCGCCGCAAGACGCCCCACTTGCGCCAGAGCCGTTCGGGGGTGCCCTCGGCGTCGATCGGGTGCGCGTCGCCACGGGTCTCAGAGGCCATGGGGTTCGCCCCCCTCCGAAACGTCCATCCCGCCCAGGGCCGCCAGGTCGCGGTCGGCGTGGTGCTGGCTCAGGTACACGGCGAGGTCGGCCGCCGCACGGGCGTAGTCGGCGTCGGCCGCGAGCGGGCCCGCGCCCAAGGCCTCGCCGGTGCGTCTCAGGACGTCCCCGCAGACCCCGGCGACGACCGCGCGGACCCGTGCGGCGCGCGGGGCGGCACGGTCCAGGACGTCCTCGGGGTCGGCGTCGATCTCGTCGGCCGCCCGGCCCAGCACGGAGGCGGCCGCGTACAGGTCCCGATCCACGCTCCCCCACGCCGTGCGGGTGTGCACGTCGGCCGTCTCCCGCGCCGCCCGGGCCGCCAGCGGCGCACTCACCGCGACCGCACCGCCCAGCCAGCAGGCGGCGACCCCGGCGCCGCCGTGGTGGAAACCCGGCCTCCGCGTATAGGCCCCCGGGTCCCCGACCGCCTCGGCGGGCACGTCGTCGAACCGGAGCGTCAGTGTGTCGCTGGCCGCCATGCCCGCGCTGGCCCACGTGCCCTCGGGCGGCCCGAGGTCAGCGGTGGCGACCGCGAAAAGGCGGCGTCCACCCCCCGCGATCTCGGCGCTCACCAGGGCGTGGGTACAGCTGCGCGCACCCGAACAGAAGGGTTTGACACCCCTCAGAAGCCAGCCCCGGTCGACGGCCAGGGCGGTGAGGCCGGGGCCGGGCGGATGGGCCGCCCACACACCCCATCGCTGTCCGTGCCGGGGCGGCTCCGCGCCGAGCTCGATGAGGATCGCCACGGCGTCCGCGTGTCCCTCGGCGAGCCGGGCCAGGCACAGGTCCTCGCGCGCCAGGTTCCGGAGAGCCCTCCACCGGCTCCGGGTGCGCCCCCGGCCCGGAAGGGGAAGCTCCAGGTCGCCGGAGCGGACCGCTCGGGCGAACGACGCGGCGACCCGGCGGCGGCTCACCTCCGGCACGCCGTCACGTGGCGCCTCCCCCTCCTCCGCTTCCACCGGTGCCCGCGAGGTGGTCGGTCGGCTCATCGGTCCTCCCCTGGCCTCTCCTCGGTCCCGCCGCGCACACGCGGGGTCCGCCCGTGCCCTCCTTGGGCGTCTGACCCGGTCAGCCCTCCCCCAAACCCGCAGTGCCGGTCCGGCCGCCCCGGGCCCACTCCGGTGCGAGCGCCCGGGTCAGACGTGGTCTCGGGGGACACGCTCGGTCCACTCCCGGGAGAAGACCCGCTCCCCCGATTCGTAGGCGTCGAGGGTCGCGTGCACCCGGAACTCCTCCTCGGTGCACTCCAGCGCGGTGTACGTCTCGGTACGGGTCCGCCACCCGCCCCGGGAGAACCGCATCGTCCACGCCGTCCGCCCCCGCACCGACGTGAAGTCGTCCCCCACCGCCTCGTACAGCTCGTGGGCCCGACGGGTGGCATCGAGGCCGATCTCGTCGTAGCGCAGCACCCCGCCGTCCTTCTCGATCTCCAGGACGAAACGGTTGTCCGCCATGTCGCGCCGGACCGTCCAGTGGTGCTCACCGGGTCGCATCCGTGTGGTGGGTGCCGGGGCCACCGCCTCCGGTTCCGCGAACGCGTCACCGCCGGGTTCACCACCCTCGACGCGCCGCACCGGGAGGACCAGACTGCTCCGGTCCGGGTACACCGTCAGGAGCACGGGCCGGGGCGGCGGCCAGGCCAGCGGCCAGTAGGAGGTCGACAGCGACAGCCGAATCCGGTGCCCGGGCGGGAAGGCCTGCGCCACCCCGTTCAGGGTGATCTCCACCCGGTAGGTCTCCCCCGGAACCAGCGTCGTCGGCGCGTCGTCGCGATCACGGTGAGTGAGGTTGAGTAGCCCGTAGGTCACCCGTGTGGCGCTCCCGTCCGGGGCGACGTCGCACAGCCGCGCGGCGACCATCGCCACCGGCTCGGTGACGCACAGTTCCAGGACCGCGCGCGCCGTCCCCAGGATCTCGCACCGCTCCTGGAGTGGTTCGGTGTCGAACACGAGGGAGCCGCCGTCCTCCTCGCGCTGGTCGAAGGGCAGGTCCGGCGGCGCGCTGTAGGAGGCCCACTTGCCTGCGAACTGTCCCACCGACAGCGGGGAGCGCACCGTCCTCTCCGCGGTACCGCCCCGCGTCTCGGGCGCGCCCATCGCGTTCTCGGCCAGCGTCAGCTCGCGCTCCTCCACCCGGGCGCACGGCCAGCCGGGTTCACGGACCCAGCGGCCGGGACGCTCCTCGTAGGAGGTGGAGGGCGGGACGCTCTCCTGCATCCACGCCCACAGGCCGGTCTCCCGCTCCACACCGTTGTCCTCGCCCTTGGTCCAGTGGTCCAGCCAGCGCACCACCTCCTGGAGGTAGCCGATCGCCGGGCCGGGCACTCCCAGGTGCGGGTACCGGTGCGACCAGGGGCCCACCAAGCCCTTGACGGGGGCTTCTAGGTGCTCCAGCAGGCGCAGGACGGCGTTCGAGTAGCCGTCGGCCCAACCGCTGGTGGCAAGGACCGGGCACCCGACGCTGCCGTAGTGCTCGCTGACGGAGGCATGCCGCCAGTAACCGTCCCTGCGCTGGTGGCGGAGCCACTCCACCACCCAGGGGCGGTTGGCCTCCAGCCGCTCCAACCACATGTCACGCCAGGCCGGGCCGACGGTCTGCGGATCGGGCGGGCAGGTGGCGAACGCGAAGGTGGTCCCGGCCTCGGCCAGGTTGTCCGACAACAGGCAGCCGCCCATGTAGTGGAAGTCGTCGGCGTAGCGGTCGTCGGTGAAGCAGCTGACCGCGATGGCGCGCAGGCTCGGGGGACGCCGCGCGGCGACCTGGAGGGCGGCGAACCCACCCCAGGACAGACCCATCATCGCGGTGTTCCCGTCGCACCAGGGCTGGTCGGCGAGCCAGGCCAGGACCTCCTCCGCGTCCCGCTGCTCGCGGTCCAGGTACTCGTCGGTGAGCACCCCCTCGGAGTCCCCCGTGCCCCGCAGGTCGACCCGGACGCAGACGTACCCGTGCCCGGCGAGGTAGGGGTGGTGCGTGGAGTCGCGCACCGAGGTGAGGTCGCGTCGCCGGTAGGGAATGTACTCCAGGACGGCCGGGACGGGGGACTCCTCGGCCGTGCGCGGCATCCACAGCCTCCCCGCCAGGCGCACGCCGTCCGACATCGGAATCCAGAAGTGGTCCTCGGCCCGGACCTCGTGGGGCAGGTCGTCGACCGTACGCATCAGCGCACCTCCTCTGCCTCAGCCGCGCACGACGTCCGCGGCCTGGGCGTCGTTGCGGAACTCGAACCGCAGAGCCCGCACGCAGCGCTCGAACTTGGCGCGCAGCTCCAGTTCGTCGGCCCCTCCGGTGATGATCTTGGCCAGCTCGTAGCTGTAGCTGTCCTGGGCGAGCATGTCGGAGAGACGCTGGCCCTCCTGCGGCACCACCTGGACGCTCACCCCCGTTATGGACTCCCTCAGTGCCACCACCTCGTCCGGGGTCGGTACCCGGGTCACCACGCCGTCGCGGAATCGGCGCAGGTACCACTCAGCGGCCACGGGGAACCTGTCCCCGGCCGACTCGGTCGGGTGGGGGTCGCGCCCCAGGGCCAGGCGGAGCATCCGCTCGTGGTTGGCCACCCCGTCGACGACCTCGAACAGCGCCGCGTGGCTCTGGGAGTGCCGGGGGTTGACCTCCACGACGCCGAGGCCGTCCGTGATCGGGTCGTAGAAGAACTCGACGCTGAAGGTGGCGTCGTCCAGCCCGTGCGCGGTGATGACGCGTTCGGTGGTCTCGACGATCCGCCCCCGGACCCGCTCCGGAAGTCCCGACGGGTACTGGTGACACAGGAACGACGCGTCCCCGGGGTAGTCGACCGAGTCGAGTACTCCGTACACGGTGACCTCACCACGGTGGACGCACCCTTCCGCGGCGGCCTGTACCCCGTGCAACTCCCCCTCGGCCAGGCAGTGTCTCCGACCGGCCCTGGCGACCTCGGCGGGCAGGTCCACCCGGCTCAGGACGCTCTCGAAGGGGCGCCCCAGCCGGTCGACGCCCTTCCTCAAGCGCGCGACCGCGCCGTCGAAGCCCTCGTCGTCCTGCGCCCGGAACGCGAGTTCGGAGGAGGCCGACTTGATGGGCTTGATCCACAGCGGGTAGTCGAGCCCGTGACGGGGCCGCTCGGCGTCCAGGTCGACCAGGGCGAACGGCGGGAGGGCGTCGGTCGCCCCGGCCTGGATCAGCCTGCTCCAGTACTTGTGCTCGCAGCGCACCACCGCGGCCAGGTCCGGTGCGGGCAGGCCGCGCTCCGCGCACAGGATCGGGACGAGCAGGGTGACTGGGAAGTCCCGGAACCCGAGGATGGCGTCGACCGTCCCCTCGAAGCCCTCCAGGACCCCGCGGGCGGCCGCGAGCGTTGTCTCGACGTCGATCTCGCCGCGCTGGAGCTCCTCGATGCCGAGGAGTGTGTGGAACCGGCACTCCCGTCCCGTCGGGGTCCTCTCCAGCAGTCGGCGGTTGCGCTGGTCCAACCCCATCACGAAGACGTTCTTCATGGCTTCTCCCTCCTCCCCACGCGTGCGCGAACGGACGTGCGGGCTCACTCGCGCGGCTACCCCGGCTCCCGGGGCGGTACACGTACGTCCGGAACCGGAAGGGCCGCCCGGGGCCCCGGGCGGCCACCAGAGGCGCTACCCCACGTACCGCCGGGCCTCGGACCTACGGCGCGGCCCCGCGAGCAGGCGCAACCCCTCTTCCACGTGCGCGGGCACCGGGCGGCGTTCCCTGAGCACCCAGGGGAGCCCGGCCAGGGCGTCGAGCACCGCCAGCGCGCTGGTCACGTCGTACGGGACCGACCCCAGCACGGACCGAGTGTGGTCCAGTGCCCCGCTCGGGGCGCGGCGCAGCCAGGCCGTCCACAGGGTGTTGCGGATGCCCTGGCGCCTGCGTCGACGCGGCTGCCGGACCTCCGACGCCTCGTGGTGGGCCACCATGGCCTCGTCCCAGCACATCCACCAGCCGTCGGCGGCCAGGTCCAACGCCAGGAGCTCCTCCTCACCGCCCAACCACAGACGCGAGGAGAAACCCCCGGCACGGCGGAACGCCTCCACCCGGAACACGGTCACCCCGGCAAGGACGCCCAGCAGGGCGGGCCCGGGAAGCCAGTCGGGGCACGGCAGCGGCGAGTGGCGCAGCTCCGGGGTGAGCGGATCTTCCTCGCCCCGGGGCTCCACCAGTAGGCGGGCGGTGATCGCCCCGAGGCGCGGGTGTGCGTCGAGCAGGCGGACCGCGCGGCCGAGCGCGCCCGGCTCCCACCAGGTGTCGTCGTCGCAGAAGGCCACATAGGGGGTGGGCAGGGCCTCGACCCCCAGGTTACGGCCCACCGCGCCCAGGTTGGCACCCGCGCGGATGAGGTGCGTCCCCGGGTGCTCCTCCTCGACGGTCCGCGCGGTGCCGTCGGTGGAGGCGTTGTCCACGACCACGATCGGTGGCGACTCCGGCAGTTCCTCGAGGAACCGCAGGGTCCGGGCCAGTTCACGCCTTCGGTTGTGCGTGATGACCACGACGCCGATCCGGGTGTTCACGTCCGTTCCAGACACGCGAGATCCTCCTCCACCGACGCGGGCAGTCGACTACGCGCTGCCCACACGCGGGGCGCCATGGCCACCGCCAGGCGCAGCGCCCGGCGGGCCTCGGGGTCCCGCACCCCCCGCGCCAGCGCCCTGGCCGTGCGTTCCAGGACCACCCCGGGTCTGCGCCGCAGCCACACGGTGAGCAGCGCGTTGCGCTGCTCCAGAGTGCGCCGCCACCGGCTGGGCGGGCGCGACGCGGACGGCCGGTGGTGGGCGTGCACTTGCGGCAGGTGGCACAAGCCCCACCCGCGGACGGTGAGGTCCTGCGCGAGGAGCGCCTCCTCACCGCCGAAGAACAGCAGCGAACCGAACCCTCCCACCTCGTCGTAGGCGGCTCGGCGCACGACGCTCGCACAGGCCAGGAACCCCAGGGCCCGGGGCCAGGGCAGGTCGGCCGCCGGGGCCAGCGGGCTGTGCAGCAGGTCCCCGTTGACGGGGTCGGGGCGCTCTTCCTCCCCCACGTAGACCGCCGCCGCCACCAGGCCCAGCCGGGGGTGCGCGTCCAGCGCGTCCGCCGCGCGTTCCAACGCACCCGGGTACCACCAGGAGTCGTCGTCGCTGAAGGCCACGTAGGGAGTTTCGGTGAGCGCGACCCCCGTGTCCCGTGCCGCGCACCCCGCGTTGCGGTCGTTCTCCACCAGTGTGACCTCGGGGAACCTGCTCCGGACGGTCTCTCGTGTGGAGTCACGCGAGGCGTTGTCCACGACCACAACCGGCGGCGCGGGCTCCAGCGAACGCAGGCGGGTCAGGGTACGGCACAACTCCCCGACCCGGTCACGGGTGATCACCACGACCGACACCCTGGATCGCTTCGTGTCCGGCTCCATCCTCTTCCTCCCTTGCCTGGCGGAGCACCCCGTCCGCCTTGTCGGCGATGTCCATCTCCGCGTGCCGACCCATGAAATGGGCGAGCGTTCGGCGCAGGCCCTCTTCCAGCCGGACACGCGGGCTCCAGCCCAGGGCCCACCCGGCCCGGGTGATGTCGGGCCTGCGGAAGTGCGGGTCGTCCTGGGGCCGGTCGACGAAGACCACCTCCGAGCCAGAGCCGGAGAAGTCGCGGATGAAACGTGCCAGCGTGAGGACGCTGACCTCCTCCTGGCTGCCGATGTTGACCGGCCCGGGCTCCTCGGACTCCTCCAGGAGCAGCAATCCCTCCACGGTGTCGTCCACGTAGCAGATCGAACGCGTCTGGTGCCCGTCGCCGGTCACCGTGATCGGACGTCCGGACAGCGCCTGCGTCATGAACGTGGGGATCATGCGCCCGTCGTCGGGACGCATCCTGGGGCCGTAGCTGTTGAAGACCCGGGCGATACCGACGTCGGTCGCGCCCTCCCTGTGGTGCGCCATCACCAGCGCCTCGGCGTACCGCTTGGCCTCGTCGTACACGCTGCGCGGACCGACCGGGTTGACGTGTCCCCAATACGTCTCTCGCTGCGGGTGCTCCCTCGGGTCCCCGTAGACCTCACTGGTGGAGGCCAGGACGAAACGCGCGCCGTGCGTCCTGGCGCAGGCCAGGGCATTGCGGGTGCCCAGGCTTCCGGCCTCCAGGGTCGGGATCGGCAGCCGGAGGTAGTCGGCGGGCGAGGCGGCGGAGGCGAGGTGGAACACCGCCGAGACGGGTTCGTCGACCTCCCAGGCCTCCGTGACGTCGGCCAGGTGGAGGCGGAACATCGGGTGGTCGAGCAGGTGGCGGACGTTCTCCGTCCGCCCGGTCGCCAGGTTGTCCAGGCACACCACCCGGCGGCCCCGTTCCACGAGGCGATCGCACAGGTGTGACCCGAGGAATCCGGCGCCTCCCGTCACCAGGACGGCGCCCTGTCCGGAATGCGGCATGTCTGTTCCCTCCTCTGGATACGGGCCGCGCCGGCCCGGGACGGTTGCTCGTTTCTCAGGGCCACGAGGTCTCCATGGACGGACACACGACCATCTCCCGCACCTCACACCCGCGCGGCTGACGGAGCGCTGTCAGCACCGTCGCCGCGACGTCCGCCGGATCGTTGAGCTTGGCGTCCGGCCCCGGCTTGTACTGCTCGGGCCGATCGTCGAAGAAGGCGGTCCGCATCCCGCCTGGTACCAGGAGCGTGACGCCGACGGACCCGGCGAGTTCGGCGGCCAGAGCCCGGGTGAATCCCACCACGCCAAACTTCGAGGCGCAGTAGGCGGTGGCGTCGCTGAGCGCCCGCAGGCCCAGCGTCGAGGCACAGTTCACGACCGTCCCCCCGCTCGCCCGCAGGTGCGGCAGGGCCGCGCGGGTGACCGCGACCGTCCCCAGCAGGTTGACGGCGACCACGCGCTCCCACTCGTCCGCCGCGACCTCCCCCAGGGTCCCGCAGGCGTCCGTCCCGGCGGCGTTGACCACGGCGTCGATCCGCCCGTGCCCCTCCACCACGTGGGACACCGCCCGTTCGACGGCGTGCCGGTCGGCCAGGTCGACCTCCTCGAAGGCCGTGCCGTTCCCGGGGTGGCGGCGGTCCAGCACCACCGGCGTCCCGCCCTGTTCCGCCACGGCCCGGGCGGTGGCGGCTCCGAGCCCGGAGGCTCCGCCGGTGACGATCGTCGTTCCGATCTTCCTCATGGTTCCTGCTCCTTCCAGTGGGTGCGTTCAGGTCGCGGGAACGTCCTCGTGTTCGCGGATGCGGTCGATGAGCCGGGTGGAGGAGCGCCCGGCGAGCAGGGGCACGGTGACCACTTCGCCGCCCGCGTTCCGCACCGCGGGTGTCTCCGGCAGGAGATCCGGGTCGTAGTCGCCACCCTTGACCCACATGTCCGGTCGCAGCCGTTCCAAAGCCCGGACCGGAGTGAGCTCGTCGAAGAGGACGACCGAGTCCACGCAGTCCAGGGCCGACAGGACCCTGATCCGGTCGTGCTGGTGCACCACCGGACGCCCCTCCCCCTTGAGAGCCCGGACCGAGGCGTCGTCGTTGAGCAGAACGACCAGGTGGTCGCCGAGCGCGCGGGCGCGTCGGAGCAGGTCCACATGACCGGCGTGGAGCACGTCGAAGCAGCCGCCGGTCGCCACCACCCGTCCGCCGCCCCGACGGACGGCTTCGGTGACCGGCGACGGGGTGTGGAGGGTGACGGCGGGCCCGCGGCCCGGTACGGGGGTCGTGTGCGCGCCCGCCGCCCCCCGGCCGACGAACGCGGTGGCGGCCCTGGCGCCCTCGCACACGGCACGGTGCGTGTCCGGTGCGGAGGCCAGAGACCTGGCACAGGCCGCGGCGAAGGCGTCGCCGGCCCCGCAGGTGTCCACCGGGGTGCGCACCGGAGACGGGGCGGTCCGCCCCCCTTCGTCCCAGCGGTCGCACCACACCGCGCCCTCCTCGCCCAACGTGACAGCGACCGCGTCCGCCCCCCAACGGGCCACGAGGCTCCGGGCCCGTTCCTCCGGGGTCCTCAGAGCTCCGGCGCCGCCCAGGAAGGACTCGGCCTCGTTCGGTGTGACCAGGGCAGTGCCGGGAACGGGCGGGGCACCCCTCGGGTGCGGGTCCCACACCACGGGCACCCGCCCCACGACCCGGGCCAGGGCGTCGCGGACGATTTCCTGGCCCGTCATGCCGAGGCCGTAGTCGGAGACCAGGACGGCGCTGGCCCCGTCGAGGAGGGCGTACATGTCCGTGCCGCCCCTCCACGCGAACCCGGGTTCACACCCCTCGTCCACACGGGCCACGGTGCCCTCCGCCGTCTGGACGCGGGTCTTGGTCGGTGTGTGGGCGCGCGGGGAGGGCGTGACAAGGACCACCCCGGCGCCCAGTCCACGGGCCACCTCCGTGGCGGCGGCGTCGGCTCCGAGCGCCGTGACGAGTACGACGTCGACTCCCGAGTGCTCACTGAGCAGGCGGGCGGTCAGTGCGGCGCCCCCGGGCCGGTGGCGGCGGGTGGTGTTCTCCACGACGGGGGCGGGCGCGTCCGGACACGTGCGGTACGAACGGCCGATCAGGTCGACGTCCAGCAGCGCGTCGCCGACCACCACGATGGTTCCGGTGCTCATGTCGTCGTCCTCCTCTGTACCGGGACCTCCAGGGCGAGTCCGAGCCGCTCCAGCCGGTTGTCGACGGACGCGCAGAAGACGTGCACGAGGGCCAGGTGAACCTCCTGGACGGTCGACGCGGAGACCGCCGGCACACCCACCGCCTCGTCGCTGAGTACGGCCAGTGCGCTGGCCTCCGGACCGGTCAGCGACCACGTCACCACCCCGAGCTCACGGGCGGCCCTGGCCGCTTCGACCACGTTCTCGCTGGTACCACTGGTGGACAGGCACACGAGCATGTCGCCCCGCGCCGCGTGTGCGCGAAGTTGCCGCGCGAACGCGTACCGGTAGCCGTAGTCGTTGGCGATGGCGGTGAGACTGGAGGTCTCCGCGTGCAGTGCCAGGGCGGACAGCGGGGCTCGCTCCCTCTCGAAGCGCCCGGTCAGTTCGGCGGTCAGGTGCTGGGCCTCGGCCGCGCTGCCTCCGTTCCCGCAGGCGAAAAGGCGCCTGCCGGACGCCAGTTCGGGCGCCGCCGTGCGTCCCCAGCGCTCGACGCTCTCCACGTCGGTACCGGCCAGGGCGTCGACGAGTTCTCGCAGGTGCGTGTGCATCAGTCCTCGCCTCCCGTGGCGGTACCGACCGTTCGCTCGAGGACCTGGGTACGGGGGCGTCTGGGCCGGGGCACGTCAGCGGAGGCCCCGGCGCGGTAGCAGTCCACCGTGGCCCGGGCGACCGCCTCCCACGTGTACAGGTCCTCGACTCTGCGCCGGGACGCCTTGCCCAGGTCCTCCCGACCCCCCGGGTCCGCGAGCAGGCACCGCAGGGACTCGGCGAGTCGTGCCGGGCGCCTCGGGGGCACCAGCACCCCCGTCCGACCCGGCACGACCGTGTCCCGGTGCCCTCCCACTCTCGAGGCGATCACGGGAACACCACAGGCCATCGACTCCAGGGTCGAGATCCCGAACGGTTCATACCAGGGCACGTTGACCGCGATGTCCACCGACCTGATCAGGGCGGGAACGTCGACGCGGTCGACGCAGCCGAGAAAACGCACCCGGTCGCGCAGCCGCAGTTGCGCCGCCATCGCCTGGAGGCGTACCGCCTCGGGGTCGTCGGCCAGCTCGCCGGGCGGTGGTCCGCCCGCCACGAGCAGTTCCGCCTCGGGCACCGCCGCCACGGCCCGGACGACCGTGTCGACGCCCTTTCGGGGCACCAGTCGGCCGAGGCTGAGAACCCGGGGACGCCTGCCCCGCTCCATGACGGGGCCCGTCGGTGAGAAGCGTGTCGAGTCGACCCCGCAGGGCACCACCGCCACCCGCTCGGGCCCCACCCCCCAGGTCAGCAGTTCGTCCCGCTCCTCGTTCGAGGTGGCCACGACCATGGTGCTGGCTCGGGCCACCTGGCGCTCGACCCCTCGGCGCTGCGGCGGGCTCGTGTCGGCGGCCCCCTGGAACCGGCGCTTGACCGACCCGAGGGCGTGGAAGGTCTGGAACACGGGAATCCCGAAGGCCTCCGCGGCCGGAACGGCCGCGGCTCCGCTCATCCAGAAGTGGGCGTGCACGACGTCCGGCCGCCACCAGGCCCAGGCCCTGCGGAGCCGCCGTCCGAACTCGGGCATGTGCGGCGGCAGGTGGTCCTTGCCGACCGCGGCGACCGGTCCGGCTCGCAGGTGTTCGACCGTGACTCCGTCGGCCAGGGCTACCCGATCGGGACTCGTGGTGTCCGCGCGACGCGTGTAGACGACCACCTCGTGCCCCAGGCCCGCTAGGGCCGTGGCCAGTTCCGCGACATGGACGTTCTGCCCCCCGGCGTCCTCTCCGGTGATGCACGCCAACGGACTGGCATGCTCCGAAACCATCGCGATCCTCATCGTGACACCTCCTCCAACAGCCGATCCCAGTCGTCAAGGAACCTGGGAAGCCCGTACCGCTCCAGCGCGGCCTGCCTGGCCACGGCTCCGGCCCGCTCCGCGTGTTCCCGGTCCTCCAGGAAGGCGAGCAGGGCGTCCCGGAGCACTCGGGGGTCGGTCGACACCACTCCGGCCTCCGGCGGCACCGCCTCGTAGGCCTCCGTGGCACCCAGGGCGGCGACGGGCAGGCCGAGCATCATGGCTTCGATGAGCGAGAGTCCCAACGAGGTCCACCTGAGGGGATGCAGGTAAGCTCGCCGCCGGGCCAGCTCGTGGTGCATGGCGAGCTGGGGCAGGTCCTCGTGGGTCCGGAGCCGGGACTCACTCAGCCCCAACCGCGCGGGTGCGCCCTCGACGGCCATTCCGAACAGGTCCAGGGGCACGTGCTCCGCGATGCCTGGCAGCAGGTCGGTGCCGGTGAAGCGCCAACGGCGCAGGGGCTCGTTGAGGACCACCCCGGCACGCTGGACGTCTCCTGTGTAGAGGTGACCCGGATCGGGGACACCGTGCTCGACCACTCGGGTGGGAGCGCGTCCGCAGTCCCAGAACAGGTCGTTGAAGTGCGTGACGTGCACGACCGGTATGTCCGACCGGTCGGCGAGGGGGTGCCGCGTGTCGGGCACCGCGCCACGGGGGGTGTCGTGTTCGACGTAGACGGCGGGAACCTCGTGACCCGGAGCCCGCCCCAACCAACGCGCGGACAGCTCGAGTTCGTGCGGCCGCTGCAACACCACCAGGTCGACGTCGGTGTCGAGGAGCTCCTCGGTAGGCACCTCGACGGCGTTGTCGGGCCAGTCCCAGGTGCGGGCCCTGCCCCTCCCGTCGGGCCCGCGCTCCGGTTCGAGCGGTAGCAGGCACGTGTGGCCCGACCTGACGAACGCCGTCGTCCAGGACCCGTGCACGTGCCACAAGAGGACTCGAAGGACTCTCGCCGGGGTCCGCACCGCCGTGGCCGCCCCCCGCTCCCGTGTGTGCGTCGTGTACGTGTTCGCGGTCATCGCGGACCCTCCAGTTCCTCAATGGCGGTCAGCACGTCCCCGGCGGTCACTCCGCGCAGGCACGGGTGGCCGGGAACCGGGCACTCGCGGGCGCGAGTCCCGGCGCATGGCGCCGTCTGGTCGCCCAGGACACGACGCGCCACCCCGTAGGGGGCCCAGGCCGAGACGGGCACCACCGGAGCGAAGAGCGACACCACGGGAGTGCTCAGCGCCGCCGCCAGGTGGGCGGGGCCGGTGTTGCCCACCGTCAGGACCCTGGCCCGGCGCAGCACGTCCGCCAGTTCGGCGGTGCTGGTGCGTCCCGCGAGGTTGCGGGCGTGGTCCGCCGCCACGGAGGAGGCGTCGGCACCGTCCGACCCCGTCACGACGACGCGATGTCCGCGGTCGTGCAGCGCCGCCGCGACCTCCGAGGCGAGAACCGGGGGGAGTTCGCGTGCGGGCGCGTCCGCTCCCAGATGAACCGCGAAGTACGCGCCCGGGCCGGTCAGAGCGACCGTGTCCGGAAGCCTGTCGGTCAGTGCCAGTCGTCCGTCGTCACCCGGCGCCAGACCGAATCCCGCCGCCTCCACCAGGGAGAGGGCGCGCTCGGGCTCGGGGATCGCGGGAGCGACCCGGTGGCGTACGTCGAGAAGGCTCCCCGGGTAGTCCTCGCTGATGGCGCTGACTCGTCTCACCCCGGCCATCCTGAGCAGCAGGGCCAAGGGCAGCGGCGACTGGTGGTAAGAGGTGAGGATGACGGCCTCGCGCGCACCGGTCGCGACGATCCGGGCGATCAGGTCGTCCACGTCGGCGCGGTCGACGGGCGGCGGCACCGGATCGATCCACGGTGACCGCCACACGATCGTGCCGTCCACGCCCGGAAGGAGCTCGGCGGCGGCCGCGCCCCTGGGCCCGACCAGCATGACCACCCGTTCCGATCGGTGCGCGACCGCGCGCACGGCGGGCCCCGACAGCGCCACGTCGCCCATGCTGTCCATCCGCGCCACGATCACGGTCACGGCCGCCCACCCCCCAGGAGCCTGACGACCGCTTCGAGTGGTCCGTCCTCCACCTCGGGCACCGCACGCAGTTCGGCCTCCCGAGTGCGAGGAGTGGGAACGAGGACACCCCTGGCACCCGCCGCCGCGGCCGCCTCCACGTCCGCCCCGATGTCGCCCACGACCGCGCACTCGGCCGGGGAGACCCCCAGCTTCCTGGCCGCGGAGAGCACCATCCCGGGACGCGGTTTACGGCAGGCACAACCCTCGTCCTCCCGGTGGGCGCAGACCTCCCACACGTCGACCGGCCCGACGAGGTCGTCGATCCTGCGGTGGACGGCGGACACGTCATCCTCGGTGATCAGACGGCGCCCCACGCCTGACTGGTTGGTCACCACCGCCACCGCGAGTCCGTGGCTCCGCGCCAGTTCGATCGCCCGCGCCGCGCCGTCGCGCGGCGCGACCAGCGCCGGGTCTCCGTTGTAGGGCACGTCCTCCACCAGGGTCCCGTCGCGGTCGAAGAGGATCGCCCTCAGGGATGGCCGCCGCCGGGAACGCGCGTGTCGAAGCTCTCCCGCGGCCCGGTGCCAGACGGCCAGCGGCGGGACGAGCGCACTGGTCAACGCCATGTCGGCCCACTCCCCGGCGTCGGCGGGCCCGGACATGATCCTGGCCGCCGCGAAGCGAGCCGTACGCGCGGCCCACAGGGCGCCGAGCCCGCCCGCCGTCCGTGGCCGGCCGGCGAGGGCGGCGGCGGCCGACGCGACGAGCAGGGTGGTGGTGACCGTGTGGGAACGCAGCGACCCGGGCGCCTCGTCCACGCGTTCGCGCCAGCGCGACCCATGGAGACGGCGCATGAGGGCGTTGTCGGCGTTGCCTCGTTGGGCGGTCAGCGAGGCACCCCTGCGTCCCTTCGACGCCGGGTGCACGCACACGCGCTCTCCCAGAACCAGACACAGGCCCGCCTCCTCCATCCGCAGCGCCAGGTCCGTGTCCTCCCGGTAGGCGCGGGGAAAACGTGTGTCGAAGCCCCCGACCCGTTCGAGGGCGCCGCGACGCAGCGCCAGGTCAGCGGTGATCCACCGGGCCTGCTCCAACGCGATGGTGTTGCGCTCGTTGTCGGTGGGGCGCCGTCCCGCCGGACGCGGGACGACGATGCGCCCCTGGCTCCCCGCGACGTGCTGTGGCAGGTCCTCGAGGTCGGCGCTGAGCCGTTCCGACCAGTTCGGGGGCGGCCGTACGTCGTCGTCCAGGAAGACGATCCACGGCGCTGAGCAGGAATGCCACCCGGCCTGGCGCGCGGTGGCCGGGCCACGGCCCCCGGTCCGAAGGACACGGACACCCGGCCAGTTGACGCCGAGGACCGGTTGCGCGTCGTCGGCTCCGGGGCGGTCGTCGACGACCACCACCTCACTGGGTGCGACCGCCCGCGGAACCGTGACCAGAGCACGCAGGACCTCGTCCAACCCCGGCCTTCCCACGGTCGGGATCACGATCGCGTACTCGGGCCCCGTCACGGCCTCGCCCCGTCGGCCCCGGCCCGTCGGATGAGGAAGGGCCCCAGCGCGAGGACGTCCACCGGCGCGGAACCGAAGCACTCCAGGGCGTCACGCGGCGAGTCGACCATCGGCCGCCCCGCCGTGTTCAGGCTCGTGTTGACCAGGACCGGAAGCCCGGTCAGCGCCTCGAACTCGGCGATCAGCCGCGCGGTGGTCGGATCGTCCTCGCGCTCCACGGTCTGCACTCTGGCGGTGCCGTCGACGTGGACCACCGCCGGTATCCGTTCACACCACTCCGGCGCGACCTCGTGCACGAAGAGCATGTAGGGGCTGGGCAGCGGCCCCCGGGAGAAGATGTCCGGGGCGCGTTCGGCCGACACCATCGGGGCGACCGGGCGAAACTGTTCCCGACCCTTGACCCGGTTGAGCCTCTCGAGGTTCTCCTCCTTGGAGGGGTTGGCCAGCAGGGAGCGATGCCCCAGGGCCCGGGGACCGTACTCCGACCTCCCCTGGAACCACGCGACCAGAGCGTCGTCTCTCAGCGCGCGGGCCACCTCCGCGACGAGGTCGTCGGGGCGCTCGAACTCGACGTCGGCGTCCTCCAGGATTTCGCGGAGTTGGTCCTCGTCCCAACTGCGGCCGAGGTCGGCACCGGGCATGGGGCGAATCGTGTCGCCCAGGTCGGCGGCGACCTGGAGTGCTCCGCCCAACGCGGTCCCGGCGTCGCCCGCCGCGGGTTGGACCCAGACCTCGTCGAAGGGGCCCTCAGCGGCGATACGGCTGTTGGCCACGCAGTTCAGGGCCACCCCGCCGGCCATCGCCAAGCGGCTCAGCCCCGTTCTCTGGTAAAGCCACTCGACGAGTTGGAGGAGGACCTCCTCCATCCGGTTCTGCACACTGGCGGCCAGGTCCGCGTGACGCCGGTCCGGTTCCTGCCCGGGCTGTCGCGCGGGCACCAGGGACTCCCAGTCCACTCCGGACGCCACGATGAGCCCGTCGCCCAGATAAGCGATCCGGTCTTTGAGGAGTTCGTCCAGCGCGGGTTCGCCGTAGGACGCCAGGGCCATGACCTTGTACTCGTCACTGGACCGCCGGAACCCCAGGTGCTCGGTCAATTCCTCGTAGACCAGGCCCAGCGACTCCGGGAGGTGCTGCCTCGCGTAGACGTCCAGCTCCCCGTCCGGGGTGTAGGCACCGGCCAGGTGCGAGGTGGTCTCCCCCCGCCCGTCGGCGACCAGGACCGCCGTCCCCTCGGAACCGTCGGAGGGGGCTGGCGCCGCCAGGGCGGCGGAGGCCGCGTGCGCGACGTGGTGCGGCAGGTATACGACGCTGGCCGGGTCCAGGCCCGGCAGTGCCGTGGCCAGGAAGTAGGGGGCGCGCTCGACGTAGATGGACCGCAGGCGCTCCCAGACCGGCTCGAGTCCCGGACCCTCGCTCCTCGCGAGGCCGGGGTCGTAGGAGTAGGCGACCGCGTCCAGTTCGGACGGATGGAGCCCGGCCCGGTCCAGGCACCAGCGCATGGCCTGCTCGGGCAGCTCCCAAGCGGAGAAGGGAACGGCCTCCTTGCCGTGCTTGCGTCGGGAGAACCTCTCCTCCTCAGCCGCGGCGACGGTTCGGCCGTCGACCACCAGTGCCGCAGCGGGATCGTGGAAGACGGCGTTGACGCCGAGTACCCGCATGGACATCCTCCTCACCGTCTGGGTGCCGCTTGGACACCGAACACAAGCAGTCGACTACCTAGCGCGAAACGGTATAAACGTGACGGTCGAACGATTGACCTGCGGTTTCGTTGTCGATCACCTTCGATCGGGCTCGGCAGCCAGCTCGGTGGTCCCATGCGCGTCGCGGTGTTTGCCGGACCACGCGAGGGGTCAGGTCCGAGGCACGTGGCGCTGGATGGCGAGGGGGTTCGATGGGCGGTCGACACACTCGGCGCAATGCCGTCCCGGGTCGGTCGACGGCGCCGCCACGGCGCGCCCTCCTGGCGCTGCGGTGCCTGGGGCTGGGGGACTTCGTCACCGCCGTTCCCGCGCTGCGCGCGTTGGAGCGGGCGTTCCCCCACCACGAGCGTCTGCTCGCGGCACCGGTCGTGTATCGCGATCTGCTTCGTCTGGCGGGGCTGGCGTGGACCGTGGTTCCGGCCGAGCCGTTGCGCCCTCCCCCGTGGCGGGGCCCGGCGCCCGACCTGGCGGTGAACCTGCACGGTCGGGGCCCGGAGAGCACCGCCGCCCTGCGCGCGCTCGTACCGGCCGGGCTCTGGTCCCACACTCCGCCGGGAGGAGCCCCGGGGGCAGCGCCGCACGGGCACGCGTGCCCTGCCCAACCCTCCCGATACACGGAGGCGCCCTGGCCCGGGCCCGTGCACGACGCCCGCCTCTGGTGCGGTCTCCTGGAGTGGAACGGCGTGAGCGCGAATCCGACAGACATGTGCTGGCCGCGGCCTGCTGGGCGTGGGGTACGCGGGGGACGTACAGACACGGCCCCGGGAAGGACTGCGGACCCGGGCGCGGCGATCCTGCACCCCGGTGCGAAGTCCGCTTCCAGACGGTGGCCCTCGGAACGGTTCGCGTCGGTGGCTCGGTGGCTGCGGACACAGGGGCTCCGTGTGGTGATCACCGGCTCGGCCGGTGAACGCCCCCTCGGACTCCGGGTGGCCGCAGAGGCGGGTCTGGACCCGGAGGCGGTCGTGGCAGGTCGGACCGACCTCGCCTGTCTGGCGCGGCTGGTGGCCGAGGCCAGGCTGTTGGTAAGTGGCGACACCGGTGTGGCCCATCTCGCGACCGTCTACGGCACACCGTCGGTCCGGTTGTTCGGACCGGTGTCGCCCGCACTGTGGGGTCCGTTGATCGACCTCGACCTGCACGAGTGTCTGTGGAAGGGCGAATCGGGCGACCCCCATGGGGACCGACTCGATCCGGGCCTGGACGCTCTGGGCCCCACGGAGGTACGCGAGGCCTGCGAGCGTGCCCTCCGCCGTGGCCGCACCTGGTCACAGGCGGGTGCGTGAGGGTTCACCCCGGGGAGTCCCGAACACGGGCTCGGTAGCGACTCGTCCTCGATCCGTCACCGCACCCGCCAGGAAGGGTGCGGGCCACCAGGGGTCACCCCTCGGACTCGGCCCGCTCGGGAACCCGCCGGGCGCCGAGCCGTCGGCGGGCCCGGACACCAGCGAGGGACGGGCCCGCCTCGGGCGGGCCGTACCGGGTTCCCCCTGGGGCACCCTTTTCGCGCCCGACCCCCGGCCCTACGTTCGGGGCGGGCGGCGGGCGAAGTCCGGCGCGTGCTCCGAACGCACGCCCACGCCGATGACGTACGCGGGCACACCGGTCAGCCACGGGGCGGCCCGCAGCAGGCCCAACACCGCCCTCGGCGGCCCCTGCCTCTCCCCCCGGACGATCGGCTCTGCCAACGTGCGATGCATGGCCCGCTGTAGCGCCTGGACGACCACCGTCGGCAGGAGCCGCCGACGACGCACCCGGGCCAGGTCGCGCCCCTTGAGGGTGCGCTCGCGCAGGGGCCGGGCCAGCACGGCGGCCGCCGCCACGGCGTCCTGCACGGCCAGGTTGATCCCCACCCCGCCCACCGGGGACATGGCGTGGGCCGCGTCCCCGACGCACAGCAGACCGGGCCGGTGCCACCGGCGCAAGCGGTTGACCCGCACGTCCAGGTGCTTGACCTCGTCCATGGAGCCCAGCTGGCGGATCTGGTCGGTCAGGTCGGGCATGACGCCCTCCAGGTCCCGGCGGAACGCCTCCACCCCGCGTTCGCGCAGTTCGGCGTCGGTGCCCTTGGGCCCCAGGTAGGCGGCCTGGAGGTAGCCCTCGCGGGGGATGACGACGGCGAAGCCGCCCCTGCCGGCGCTCGGCGTCAGACTCGTCACCAGTCCGGGTGCCGCCGGGAGGCGGAACCACCAGGCGTCGATGCCGACGGGGAAGTTCCTGGGCACCAGGCCCGCCTCGCGCCGCACCAGGGACCACCGGCCGTCACAGGCCACGGTCAGGTCCGCGCGCAGCTCGCCCTCCCCTTCCGGGGACCGGTAGCGCACCCCCTCGATCCCGCCGGGCCCGCGCAGCAGGCCGGTGGCCTCGGTCCTCATCCGCAGGGTGAAGGAGGGCTCCTCGCCGCCCGCCTCGGCCAGCAGGTTGAGCAGGTCCCACTGGGGGACCATGGCGACGAAGGGGTAGGGCGTCCTCAGCCTCCGGAAGTCGGCGAGGGTCACCGTCCGCCCCGCCCCCACCGGCCAGGCGACGTGGTCGACCCTGCTCTGGGGCAACTCGGCGAACCGCTCGTAGAGGCCCAGCTCCCCCAGGAGTCGGAGGGTGGAGGGGTGCACGGTGTCGCCTCGGAAGTCGCGCAGGAAGTCGGCATGCTTCTCCAGCACGGTCACCCGCACACCGGCGCGGGCGAGCAGCAGCCCCAGCACCATCCCGGCGGGTCCACCGCCCACGATGGCGCAGGTCGTCGATGGGCTCATCGGCTTCTCCTTCGTCGTGGCACGCACGGGGTCGTCCGTCGCGCGGGAACGGGCGGTGGCCGGATACGGTCAGCGGCCGAAGAGAGCCTCGTGAGTGGGGAGACCTCCCCTTGCACCTCACGACTCCCCCACCGGATCAGGTCCATGTCGTCATCCTCCCCCCGCTCCTCCCCCGTACCCTTCCCCCCGGGTGTGCGGCCGCCGCTCGCCGACGACCCCCGGCACGTGGGCCCCTTCCGCCTGCTCGGGCGCCTGGGCTCGGGGGGATATGGGGGTGGTGCACGCGGCGGTGGACGGTGCCGGGCGCACCGTCGCCGTCAAACGGGTCCACTCCTCGCTGGCCGCCGATCCGGAGTTCCGCGCCCGGTTCCGCAGGGAGGTCTCCCTCGTGCGCCGGGTCCGTTCCGAACACGTCCCCCGGTTCCTGGACTCCGGCACCCGGGACACCGTCCCCTGAAGAGATCGAAGGCGCTTCTACGCGGCGAACACCCGGCAAAGCCGCCCCGAGAGCGGTCGCGGGACCACCCGCGAGTCAGCGCCGCAAGCCAGGCCTCGGGAGGTCCCGAACCGGTCAGACGCGAGCGCCGATGGCCCCCGCCCCCCGTGACAGCTCGGGCAACCAGGTGATCAGCTTCTCCGCACTGGTGACGTCGGTCGTCGTCACCAGGTTGATCGCCCCGACGAGTTCCTTCTCGGCGTCGTACACCGGCACGCTCAGGCTCAGCGCACCGAGTTCCCGCTCGGACTCCGCGAGGTAGTAACCGTCCTCGCGCACGCGCCGGACATCTTCCATCAGGGCCCGCTCACCCTGGACCCGCCCCGAGGCCAGTGAGACCTCCGGGAAGCGGCGGACGTACTCCTCGATCTCCGCGTCCGGCCAGGCCGCCAGCAACACCTTCCCGCCACCGACGTCGAGCGGCACTCGGCGCCCGATCGGGAACTGGTAGCGGAGCGGATCGGCTCCGCTGACACGGGCGATGAGGATGCGCTCGTCCCCCGAGCGGACGAACACGGAGGAGGTCAGCCGGGTGGTCGCGGAGAGCTCGGTGAGCACCGGCGTCGCGATCGTGCTCACCCGGTCGTTGATCACGAAGCCGTGCGCCAGCCCCAGCACCACCGGACCGAGCGCGTACCCCAGGCGCCCCTGTTGGACGTAGCCGCGCCGCACCAGCTGGTTCACCGTCCGTTGCGTGGTGGCCAGGTGCAGGTCGGCCTCCCGCGCGATGTCACTCAGCCGCAACGGACCGCGCGCGCGTTCCAGGCATTCGAGCACGTCCAGCGCACGGTCGAGCGTGCGTCCCTGGTTTCCGCCTCCGGCGCCCATGCTCGCCTCGCCACTTCTTCGCTCGTGTTCCTTTGGAGAACTTCCTGGCCCCCGGGCAGCGACCTCGAGGCCCGCAGGACACGGCGATCCAGCTCGCTGCCGCTCCGTCCAAGGTAGCGGAGAGGTTTCCGGGAGGTTGACAGCCAAGAGAGCCACAGGTCACACTCGCTATCAATCAACAAGAGAAACTATCACTCAATGATAGCTGGTGCAATGATGAAGGTAGCCGTTCTGGGACTGGGCGAGGCGGGCGCGATCTTCGCGGAGGCCTACGCCGCCGCTGGTTGGCAGGCCGTCGGCTTCGATCCCGCGAGCACGGTGCGGACCCCCGAGGGCGTCGATCGGGCCCCGTCGACGGCGGAGGCCGTGGCCGGAGCGGACGTGGTCCTGAGCCTCGCGACGGCCGCGCACGCGGTCTCCGTCGCCCGCGAGGCCGCGTCCGCGTTGCGACCCGACGCCGTCTACATCGATCTCAACGCGGCCTCTCCGCAGGTCAAGACGGATGTGGCACGTACTGTCGATGGTGCGGCCCGCGTGGTCGACGGGGCCCTCATCGGTTCGGTCGTCAAGTTCGGGCCGAAGGTCGAGATCCTCCTCGCGGGGCCCGCGGCCGAGGAGGCCGCCCAGATGCTCAGAACCGTGGGCGCGAATGCCGAGCCGATCGGCGAGAACGTGGGTGCCGCGTCGGGGCGCAAGCTGCTGCGCAGCGTGTTCATGAAGGGGCTGGGTGCGCTGATCACCGAGGCCATGGACGCCGGAAGCGCGGCGGGCGAGCAGGAGTGGATGCGTGAGCAGGTGGCCGCCGCCCTCACGGACGGCGACGCCGCGCTGGAACGGCTGGACCATGGCACGCGGCTGCACGCCGTACGGCGCTCCCAGGAGCTGGACGCCAGCATCGCCCTGCTGGACGAACTCCACGTGGAAGCCCCCGTCAGCAACGGCGCGGCCGACCGTCACCGGCATCTGGCACGTGTGAGCGAACACCCCGACGAGCGGCTGATCGACGCCTACGCGACGATCCCCACCGCCGCCATCGGGGACGCGCGGGACCGGCTCGGCTTCCTGTCCTCCAGGATCAGGCCGGTCTGGGCCGGGGCCCGTCTGTCGGGACGCGCCCTGACGGTGCAGACACGGCCCGGTGACAACCGAGCCCTGCACCAGGCACTGACCGTCGCGCGCCCCGGTGACGTCCTGGTCGTGGACGGAGGGGGCGACGACTCCCGCGCGCTGTTGGGTGAGCTGATCGCCGAACGCGCCATCAACAAGGGAGTGCGCGGAATGGTGATCGACGGCGCGGTCCGTGACGCCGACGAACTGCGCGAGCTCGGCTTCCCCGTCTGGTCCGCCGCGATCTCCCCCGCGGGCCCCTACAAGGACGGGCCCGGCCACGTCGGTCGCACCATCGCGGTGGGCGGCGCGGTCTGTGCTCCAGGGGACATCGTGGTGGCCGACGGAGACGGGGTGTTCGTCGTACCGCGTCTGGAGGCCGAGCGGACCCTGGTCGGCGCCCGGCTCGTCCTCTCCGACGAGGCCGAGCGCCGCGAGGCCATCCGGAGGGAACGCGCGTGACGCACCCCTACCCCACCAGGTCGCTCCCCCGGGGCGACACACCGCCCGTCCACGGGCACCAGTACTCCCCTCCACCGAAAGTCGACCCATGCCGATCGCACTACTAGCCCTCGCGGCGTTCATCGCCGTGATCATCGTGTGGAACGTCGTGTTCAGGCGGAACATGGGTGAAGCCATGCTCCTCGGCCTCGTGGTCACCGCCCTGTTCGCCGGGACGCGTGCCCCGGAGTACCTCCTGGGAGGGCTGACCGACGCCCTCACCCACGACGTGCTCTTCGCGGCCCTGGCCTTCGTGTTCATGGCCTACCTCATCGACGCCACGGGGCTGATCCAGAAAATCCTTGCCATCCTCAACTCCGCGTTCGGGCGCGTCCGAGGCGGTCCCGCGTTCATCGACACGGCCGGTTCCGCCGTCTTCGGAGCCCTTTCCGGGTCCAACTCCGCGAACACCGCCTCCAGCGGGTCCTTCACCGGCCCCTGGATGGTGCGCACCGGGTGGTCCCCCACTCGGGCCGCCACCGTGCTCGCGGGCAACGGCGGGATGGGCGCCGCCCTGCCGCCCAGTGCCTCGATGGTCATCATGATCGGGTTCGCCGGGGGGATGGTCACCACAGGCCAGGTGTACCTGGGTCTCCTGATCGCCGGGCTGTACCAGATCCTGTTGCGCATCGGTCTGGTCACGTACTTCGTCCGCCGCGACGGTGTCTCCAAGGTGGACGAGCACGACCTGGTGCCGATGCGTACGTCGCTGCGTCAGGGTGCCGGCGCGCTGACGATCTTCCTCGGAGCGCTCATCCCCATCGCCTTCACCGTGGGCCCCCTGGCTACGTACCTGACCGAGTCCACTCCCCTGGGCGACGCGGTCGGCGACATCTCACTGCTCACCTGGATACCCGTCCTCATCATCGGTTTCTCCCTGATCGCCGGACGGGACCGTCTCCCACGGACGGTGCGCGACTGGTCCCGTCTGCTGGACGGCGCCCTGCCGAAGTTCGCGACCATCGGAGCCCTGCTGTTCTTTGCGATCGCCGCGAGCGAGATCCTGGGGCGCCTGGGTCTCGCGGAGGACGTCAACGTCATCCTGGAGTCCCTGCCCGTCGGTTCCACGGTGATGGTGGTGGTCGTCGGCCTGGTGGTCACCCTGGTCGCCGGTCCGCTCTCGTCCACGGCCACCCTGACGGCGGTCGGTCAGATCTCCTTGCTCGCACTGGTCGGCGTGGGGGTCGACCCGCTCCTCGCGATCATCGCGATCCTGGTGTTCGCCTCCACCGAGGGGGCCTCGCCTCCCGCCTCCGGCTCGATCTTCGTCGCCGCGGGTCTGACCGGGGCACGGCCGGAGAGCACCTTCCTGCCACTCATCGTCTACTACATGATCCCGATCTTCCTGATCGGCTGTCTGATCGGTTGGAACGTCCTTCCGATCCCGGGGGTATGACCGTGCTCGCTCTCAAGTCCCGAACCTTCGGCGTGGTTCGCGCGCTGTTCAAGATCGGTCTCGTCTGCTGCCTGGCGCTCGGAGCGCTCTTGGTCCTGGGGCAGATCGCCGGAGTCCTCATCCAACGTCCGGAGTGGGTGACCGGTGCCTCCGACCTGCTGTTCGTGCCGAGCGTGGGCGCGGCGGCGGCCTTCGGAGTCCTCGGCTTCATCGGCAACTACCTCACGCCGCAGGAGACCGCCCCCGAGGAGGACTGAGGTCCGGAACGGCGGGGTGGGGCGCATCGTGCCCCATCCCGCCGACGCGAGGTCCCGCTCAGGCGCCGCGTGCTCCACCGACCCGCTTCCGGAACTCCCCTCAGTCCGTGAGCGCGGTGTCCGGTTCGGTGATGCCAGGGTGCCGTGCGGGTCGCGGGTGCCTTGGACGGCCAGGATCAGGTTGCCGGTCTTCATCGCGTGGCTGCGGGCGTAGCCGCTTCTTCCTTTCTGGTGCCGGGTCAGCCGGCGCAGTCGGGGGTGTCCAGGGCCAGCCGGTAGCCGCGCTTGACCACGGTCTGGATGATCCGGGGGTCGCCGAGGGCGGTGCGCAGCCGGGCCACGGCGGTCTCGACGGCGTGGGCGTCGGCGTCCTCGCCCAGGCACGTGAGCAGTCGGGACCGGTCCAGGACCTGCCCGGGGCGGTGGGCCAGGGCCCGCACCAGCCGCATCAGGGTGGGAGAGAGCGGGTGGACGACGCCGTCGACCAGGACGGCGTGGCCGCGCGGGCGCAGGCGGTGTCCGGCCACGTCCAGCGTGGGGAAGCGGGCTGGCAGCTCCTCCGCGAGCCTGCGGACCTGGGAGCCGATCCGGGCCCGGGCGGGCCAGACGGTGGGGATGTCGTGGGCCATGAGCGGGCGCGCGGTCACCGGACCCACGCACATGGCCAGCACCTCGCCGCGCAGCGCGCGGACGAGGCCGTCCCCCTGGCCGGTGGCGCGGGCGCGGGCGAGCAATCCGGCGGCGGCGGGCGCGCTGGTGAAGGTCACCGCGTCCACTCCCCCGCTGGTGACGGCCTCGATGAGCCGGTCCAGGGCGGCGGTGTCCTCGGGCGGGGTCCACCGGTAGACGGGCACCTCGACCACCTCGGCTCCGGCCAGGCGGAGCGCGGCGGTGAAGTCCGGCAGGGGCTCGCCGTGCAGTTGGACGGCCACGCGCAGGCCCTGGACGCCCTGGTCGAGCAGGTAGTCCAGGACCTCGGCGGAGGACTCCGAGGGCGGTGACCACTCCTCGGTGAGCCCGGCCGCCCGTATCGCTCCACGGGCCTTGGGTCCCCGGGCCAGCAGGCGGGAGGCGCGCATCCCGTCCAGGAGCCCTTCGGCGGTCCCCCACGTCTCACACGCCTCGACCCACCCACGGAAGCCGATCCCGGTGGTGGCCACGACGACGTCGGCGGGACGGCGCGCGAGTTCGTCGGAGACCGACGCCAGACGCTGGTCGTCGCTGAGCGGCACGATGCGCAGGGCGGGCGCGGCCACGACGTCGGCGCCCTTGCGGCGCAGCAGGGCGCTCATCTCCTCCGCCCTGCGCGCCGCCGTCACGGCCACGGTGAACCCGGCCAGCGGCGCGACGGTCGCGGGTTCGTTCCCCGGAGGAGTGGTGGCGGGGGCGGTGTTCACGGTGTTCCCCCCTCGACGGCGATCTGCACCGTGCCGCCCCTCTGGCGCACGGGCCAGGTGGTCAGGCGGGTGTCGTCGTCGAGTCCGGTACCGGTGCGCAGGGAGTAGACCTCCTTGAGCATGGGCGAGGTGATGGTGGGTTCCCCGCCCCGGTCACCGACGATGCCCCGGGAGATGACGGCGGCACCGGTGCGGGGGTCGATGTTGTCCACCGCGTACAGGTGGTGGTCGCGGGTGCGGAACAGGGCGACCTGCGCGCCGTTGGGGAGCAGCACGGCCACACCGTCCTCGACGCGCAGCAGGTGTGCGGGGCAGACGTCGGTCCAGGTGGTGGCGGGTGCCTGCGTGGTGACGGTCATCGGGTGGCCTCCTGCGGTCGTCGGGCGGGCATGCCCAGGTTCACGGACGCGGTGTCGGGCACCCGCTGGTCGCGGGCGGTGGTGAAGCTGATCGTGGGGTCGGGTGTGTGGGGGGCGTTGGCGAAGGACACGAACCGGGAGAGCTTGTCCGGGTCGGCCAGGACGGCGGCCCACTCGTCGGCGTAGGAGGCCACGTGGCGGTCCATGGCCTCCTCCAGCTCGGCGGCGACGCCCAGGGAGTCGTGGACGACGACGTCGCGCAGGTGGTCCAGGCCGCCTTCGAGGGACTCGATCCACGGGGCGGTGCGCTGGAGGCGGTCGGCGGTGCGCACGTAGAACATCAGGAACCGGTCGATGTAGCGGATGAGGGTGGGCTCGTCCAGGTCACCGGCCAGGAGCTCGGCGTGGCGGGGCGTGAACCCGCCGTTGCCGCCCACGTACAGGTTCCAGCCCTGGTCGGTGGCGATCACCCCGAAGTCCTTGCCCCGGGCCTCGGCGCACTCGCGGGCGCATCCGGAGACCGCGGACTTGAGCTTGTGGGGTGACCGTAGGCCCCGATAGCGCTCCTCCAGGCGGATGGCCAGCCCCACCGCGTCCTGGACCCCGTAGCGGCACCACGTGGTGCCCACACACGACTTGACCGTGCGCAGGGCCTTGCCGTAGGCGTGTCCGGACTCGAACCCGGCCTCCACCAGGCGCGCCCAGATCGCGGGCAGCTGCTCCAGCCGGGCGCCGAACAGGTCGATCCGCTGGCCGCCGGTGATCTTGGTGTAGAGGTCGAAGTCGCGTGCCACCTCGCCGATGACGATCAGTTTGGCGGGGGTGATCTCACCGCCGGGGACGCGCGGCACGACCGAGTAGGTGCCGTTGCGCTGGATGTTGGCCAGGTAGCGGTCGTTGGTGTCCTGGAGGGTGGCCTGTTCGCCCTCCAGGATGTGGCCGTGGCCCAGCGAGGCCAGGATGGAGGCGACGGCGGGCTTGCAGACGTCGCATCCGTGCCCGGTGCCGTGGGCGGCGATCAGGCCGGAGAAGGTGGCGGTACCGGTCGCGCGGACGATCTCGACGAGGTCCGCGCGGGACTGGGGGAAGTGCTCGCACAGGGCCCTGGACTGCTCGATCCCGGACTGGTCGAGGATCTGTTTGAGCACGGGAACGCAGGAGCCGCAGCTGGTACCCGCCCTGGTACAGGCCTTGAGGGCGGGGACGTCGTGGTGCCCGTCGGCGATGGCGTCGGTGAGGTCGCCCTTCGTGACGGCGTTGCAAGAACAGATCTGCGCCGTGTCGGGCAGGGCGTCCGTACCGGCGCCGGTGGTGCCCTCGGGCGTGATCAGGGCGAGCGGGTCACCGGGCAGCGGCGATCCGACCAGGGGGCGCAGGGTGGCGTAGGCCGAGGCGTCCCCGACCAGGACTCCGCCGAGCAGCGTGGTGGCGTCGTCCGAGACCACGAGCTTGGCGTAGCGGCCGCCCGCGGCGTCGTTGACGACCACGTCCAGGGCCCCGGGGGCGCGTCCGTGGGCGTCACCGAAGCTGGCCACCTCCACCCCGAGGAGTTTGAGCCGCGTGGAGGTGTCGGCACCGGTGAAGGTGGCCGTACCGCCCAGGAGGCGGTCCGCGACGACCTCGGCCATGGCGTTGCCGGGGGCGATGAGGCCGTAGACGGTGCCCCGGTGGTGGGCGGCCTCGCCGACCGCGTGGACGCGGGGGTCGCTGGTGGTGCAGGTGTCGTCGACGACGATCCCGCCGCGTTCGGCCACCCGGAGTCCGGCGGCGCGGGCGAGGTCGTCGCGGGGGCGGATGCCCACGGAGAACACGACCAGGTCGGTGTCGAGGTGGGTGCCGCCGTCGAGGGTCAGGCGGGCGGCCCGACCCCCGGGCGAGGGTTCGACACCGGTCGAGGCGGTGCCGGTGTGCACGTGGACGCCCAGGTCGCTCACCAGGGTGCGCAGCAGGGACGCCGCGCCCCGGTCGAGTTGTGCGGGCATCAGGTGCGGGGCGAGTTCGACCACGTGCGCCTCCAGGCCCAGCAGACGCAGGGCGTTGGCGGCCTCCAGGCCCAGCAGGCCGCCGCCGACGACCACACCGGTGCTGGCGCCCCGGGCGGAGGCGGTGATGGCCTCCAGGTCCTCGATGGTGCGGTACACGTGGCAGCCGGGCAGGTCGCGGCCGGGAACGGGCGGCACGAACGGGGTGGAGCCGGTGGCCAGGACCAGGCGGTCGTAGGGCAGCACCCGTCCGCTGGCGGTGGTCACGGTGCGACGGTCGCGGTCGACGGCGGTGGCGCGTTCGTCGACGTGCACGTCGACGCCGGGGCCGGACAGGTCTCCCAGGGACAGGTCGTCGGCGCTGGCCCCGTCGAAGTAGGAGGACAGGGCGACGCGGTCGTAGGCCGCGCGGGGTTCCTCCCCCACCACGGTGACGTGCCAGCGCCGGTCGGTGTCGCGGTCCCGGAGGGCCTCGACGAGCCGGTGGCCGACCATGCCGTTGCCGATGACGACGAGTTCTTCCATGGTGTGCGCGGCTCCTCCTGGTACGGGGGCGGACTTTCCCCAGGCAACCTTCCGGGTGTTTCCCCGTGGTCAGCCGCCTGTGTCACGGTTGTTTCGTTGTGCCGACTCCTGGGGCGGGCGGCGTGTGATGCGCGGTCCGGGGTCAGCCGACCGGTGTGCCCCGCAGGCGCTCCAGCAACGCCCCCACGTCGCGCACGCACCCTCCGCAGCCGGTCGTGGCACGGGTACGTTCGGCGACGGCCTCGCGGGTACGGGCCCCGTCCAGCCACGCCTTCTCGATGTCGGAACGGCCGACCGCGTTGCAGCGGCACACCGGTGCCTGCGCCTCCTCCCGGGTCGCGGCGACGGCGGTGGGCGGCCGCTGGAGGAGGGCGAGGCGGTCGGAGGGCACCGGGGCGCCGGTGTCGTAGAGCTGGGACAGGGTGGCGGCGGCCTCGGGGAAGCCCAGCAGCACGGCGCCCACCACCCGTTCACGGCGCACCGAGAGCTTGGCGTACCGGCCGCCGTGGGGGTCGCTGATGGTGACGGTCTCCAGCCCCGGGGCGTCGTCCTCCTCGTGGACCCGCCCGAACGCGGTCAGTTCGATGCCCTCGGCCTTGAGCCGGGTCAGCGGTCGGGCCCCGGTGTAGGCGGCCTGCGGCGCGGCACCGGTCAGGCGCCGGGCCAGCACGGCGGCCTGTTCCCAGCCCGGCTGGACGAGCCCGGCACCGCCGCCGGGGTGCTCGGCGCAGTCACCGATGGCGTGGACCCGGGGGTCGGAGGTGGCCAGGCGGTCGTCCACGACCACACCGTGATCGACCACGATCCCGGCCCGGGCGGCGAGTTCGGTGTTGGCGCGTACCCCGGCCGCGACCACCAGGGCGTCGCCGGGCAGGACGGTGCCGTCGTCCAGTTCCAGACCGGTACCGGGTACCCAGCGCGCGGCGGCCCGGCCCGCGTGCACCGCCACCCCCAGGGCGGTGTACCCGGCGGCCAGGACCCGCGCGGCGCCCTGGTCGACCTGTCGGCACATGATCCAGGGCGCGGACTCCACGACGGACACCCGCGTCCCCCGGACCACCAGGCCGCGCGCGGCCTCCAGGCCCAGGACTCCGCCGCCCAGCACCACCACGGGGGCGCCGGGCCGGGCCAGGGCGACGATGCGCTGGCAGTCCTCCAGGTCGCGCAGCGTGCACACCCCCTCTCCCGGACCGCCGTCGGGGGCGCGCACGCCGGGGACCGGCGGGAGCGCGGCGTGCGCCCCGGTGGCCAGGACGAGTTCGTCGTAGGGCAGGCGGGTCCCGTCGTCCAGGGAGAGGGTCCGCCGCCGCGTGTCCAGGGCGGTGGCGGCCACACCGGTGCGGACGGTGACCCCCGGACCACCGGGGGCGGGCAGCCGGATCTGGTCGGGTCCGTAGTCCCCGGCGAGCACACCCGAGAGCAGAACGCGGTTGTAGGCGGGGTGCCGTTCCGCGCCGACCACGCTGACGCGGACGCGGTTCCCCGCCGGGTCCAGCCGGGCCGCCTCCTCCGCGAAGCGGGCGCCGACCATACCGTTCCCGACGACCACGACTCGGCGCGGCGACGTCCTCTGCGCGGTGTTCACCTGGGGCCTCCTGGCGTGGGTGTGTCCGCCGGGTCCGGGGCTCCTCGCCCCGGGCCGGGCGGTTCGGGTTCCAGGCGTACGACGCTGACCTTGAACTCGGGCATCCGGCTGACGGGGTCCAGCGCCGGGTGGGTGAGGTTGTTGGCGGCCTGCTCACCGGCGAAGTGGAAGGGCAGGAACACCGTGTCCAGACGGGCGGTGGGTTCCAGGCGCACCCGGGCGCGCGTGTGTCCCCGGCGGGAGGTGACGCGGGCCCAGTCACCGGCGGCCAGGCCCGAGCGCGCGGCCGTGGCGGGGTGTACCTCCACGTACGCCTCGGGCTCGGCGTCGTCGAGTTCGGCCACGCGGCGCGTCTGGGCTCCGGACTGGTAGTGGCCCATCAGCCTGCCGGTGGTGGCCACCAGGGGGTACTCGTCATCGGTGGTCTCGGCGGGGTCGCGGTGGGTGACCGGTACGAGGCGGGCGCGCCCGTCGGGGTGGGCGAAGGCTTCCAGGAACAGGCGGGGCGTGGACCCGGTGGGGGTCCGGACCGGCCAGTACAGCGCCTGGCCGTCGGCCAGGCGCCGAGGGGTGACCCCGGAGTAGTCGGCCGGGCCTCCGGCGGAGGCGCGGCCGAGTTCGGCCAGGACGGCGTCGGGGTCGGTGGGGAAGCGTCCGGCGGGCTGTCCCAACCGCACGGCCAGGGCGGAGAGGACCTCCAGGTCGGTCCACACCCCCTCGGGCGGGGCGGTCGCGGGGGCGCGGCGGAGCACGCGGCCCTCCAGATTGGTCATGGTGCCGCCCTCCTCCGCCCACTGGGCCACGGGCAGGACCACGTCGGCCGTGGCGGCGGTCTCCGAGAGCACGAAGTCGGCCGCCACCAGCAGGTCGAGGGAGTCCAGGCGGTCGCGGACGCGCGCGGTGTGGGGAGCCGACACCAGGGGGTTGGAGCCGAACAGCAGGAGGGCGCGCGGCCCGTCGGGGGCGCCCAGGGCGTCGAGGAGTTCGAAGGCCGAGCGGCCCGGACCGGGCAGGGAGCGGGGGTCCACTCCCCACACCCCGGCCACGTGTTCGCGCGCGTCCGGGTCGTCGATACGGCGGTACCCGGGCAGCTGGTCGGCCTTCTGCCCGTGTTCACGGCCTCCCTGGCCGTTCCCCTGACCGGTGATACACCCGTAGCCCGAACCGTGGCGGCCGGGCAGGCCCAGGGCCAGCGCCAGGTTGATCCAGGCCGACACCGTGTCGGTGCCCTTGGCGTGCTGTTCTGTGCCGCGGCCGGTGAGGACGTAGGCCGACCGGTTTCCGGCGGCCCGGCCCAGTAGGTCGGCGGCGGCGCGGACGCTCGCGGCGGGCACACCGGTGACCCGTTCGGTCCGTTCGGGCCACCAGGCCGCGGCGTGCTCCCAGGCGGCGTCGAACCCGGTGGTGCGCTCGGCGAGGAACGGCTCGTCGCACCAGCCCCGCACACGTGCCGCGTGCAGCAGGCCCAGTGCCAGGGCGAGGTCGGTGCCGGGCCGGGGAGCCAGGTGGAGGCCGCCCTGGTCGAGGGCGACCCGTGCGGTGGCCGACCGGCGCGGGTCGATGACGATGAGGGTGGGCGCGCGGAGGTGTCCCATCATCGGTGGCATGGTCTCGGCGGGGTTGGCCCCGGCGAGCAGGACCGTCTCCGCCTCGGCCACGTCGGTCAGGGGGAAGGGCATGCCCCGGTCCAGGCCGAAGGCGCGCGTACCGGCGGCGGCCGCCGAGGACATGCAGAACCGGCCGTTGTAGTCGATCTGTGAGCTGGCCAGGGCCAGGCGCGCGAACTTGCCCAGGGTGTAGGACTTCTCGTTGGTCAGGCCGCCACCGCCGAAGACCGCGACGGAGTCGGGCCCTGACGCGGCGCGCAGGGCCAGCAGACGCTCCGCGACGTGGTCCAGGGCGGTGTCCCAGTCGGTCTCGACCAACTCGCCGCCGCGCCTCTCGCGCAGCAGGGGGCGGGTGAGCCGGTCGGGCACGGTGAGGACCTCGGCGGCGGTCCACCCCTTACGGCACAGGCCGCCCCGGTTGGTCGGGAAGGGAGCGGGGCGGGCGGCCAGACGCCCGTCCGGTCCGGGCTCCAGGCTCATGGCGCACTGGAGCGCGCAGTACGGGCAGTGGGTCGTGGTCATCGGGCCGTGACCGGGACGAGCTGGTCGGCGGAGGCGGGGCTCGCGGGACGACGCAGGTACACCGCCCAGGTAACCATGGCGCAGAGCAGGTAGAACGCGCCGAAGGCGACGAAGGCGGGCGCTGTGGAACCGGTCGCCGCGAAGGACTCGCGGAAGCCGACGTTGATGCCCACGCCGCCCAGTGCGCCGACCGCGCCGATCAGGCCGAGCATGGAGGAGGCCACGCGCTTGGTGCGGGCCAGGGCCTGCTCCCGGGGTTCACCGGCGGCGATGGCGTCCTCGGCCCGGGCCGCGTAGATGGAGGGGATCATCTTGTAGGTGGAGCCGTTGCCCAGGCCGGTGAGGACGAACATCACCGCGAACGCGCCGATGAACAGGGTCAGTTGACTGGCCTGGACGGCCAGGACGAGCACGGCGGAGCAGGCGGCCATGGCGGCGAAGACCCACAGGGTGACGCGGGCACCGCCCAGGGAGTCGGCCAGTCGGCCGCCGACCGGCCGGATGAGCGAGCCCAGGACCGGGCCCAGGACGGCGATCCCCGCGGCCTGCACGGGCTCCAGGCCGAACTGGGCCTGGAGCAGGAGACCGAAGGCGAACCCGGTGCCGATGAAGGAGCCGAAAGTGCCCACGTACAGCAGGGACATGATCCAGAAGTGGTGGTCGCGGGTGGCCGACAGCTGCGCGGCCGCGTCGGCGCGCACGTGCACGAGGTTGTTCATGGACCGGTACGCCCACCAGGCGGAGAGCAGGATCAGCGGCGCGTAGAAGAGCGGGACCAGGTATCCGGCGGAGGTGGTGAACAGGGCGATGACGGCCAGCCCGACCAGCTGGACCGTGGCGACGCCGATGTTGCCTCCGCCCGCGTTGAGGCCCAGGGCCCACCCCTTCTCCCGTTCGGGGAAGTAGGAGTTGATGTTGGCCATGGAGGAGGAGAAGTTGCCGCCGCCCAGGCCCGCGGTGGCGGCCAGGACCAGCAGCAGCCAGAAGGGGGTGTCGGGGTCGCGGACCAGGAAGAAGGCGGCCACGGTCGGGACGATCAGCGCCAGGGTGGCGACGACGGTCCAGTTGCGCCCGCCGAAGACGGGCACGGCCAGGGTGTAGGGCACGCGAAGGACGGCGCCGACCAGGGTGACCACCGACAGCAGCAGGAACTTCTGCTCGGGGGTGGTGGTGAAGCCGTGCTCGGGGGTCATGAACAGTACGAGCACCGACCAGATGCTCCACACCGAGAAGCCGATGTGTTCGGAGGCGATGGAGGCCCAGAGGTTGCGGCGGGCCACCCGGCGCCCCCCGGCGTCCCAGAACGCCTCGTCCTCGGGGTCCCAGCGGGAGATCCAGCTCCTGCCTGTGCGCGGCGCGCGTTGGCCTGTTCCGGTCACGGCTGGTGCCTTCCTGCTCGGCGGCTGTCGACGAACCGACGATAGGGAGGCCTCGTTGCCTGGGGGTGTCCTTTGATGACACGCACGGAGACAGTCCGCTCACCGAGCGGGCACGGTCATGGTGAGAACCCCCGTCACCGCTGGTGGGGGGATGGTGGTACGCCAGCTTGGCCGCGACGGACACCCGACTGTGAACAGAGTCACCCCCGCTGGCCGTGGCGCCCGTGACCGCATCCGGTCACCTCGGACGGTCATGGGCACTGCCGGTGCTAGACACGAGCTGTGTGTGCCATTCTCTCTTCCTCCGTGCCGCGCCTGCTGATACCCCTCGCGACCCTGACGTTGGCGGCCTCCGCCTGCGGTCCCGGTGAGGGAAGGCCACCGACCGACCAGCCGAGTGAGGGGGTGGTCGACGAGGAGGGAACCGATCTGACCGCCCCGGGAATCCTGACCGCCGCTTGCGGATCGGGGGAGGTGACCCTCACCCTCCTCTCTGACGAGGACGGCACCGAGCTCTCCGCCCGCACGTTCGACACCGACTCCGTCACCGGAGGCGAGTCGGAGCACTTCCCCTTCGGCCACGCGGTACTGCCGCAGGAGGGGTCGGTGCGCGGCGTCGACTGCGAGAACGCGGACCCCTTCCTCAACGACAGAGAGCTTCTCTTCGTCTCCTTCGTCGAAGAGCTCGACGGCACGGAGGTCAACGGCTTCGGCGTGGTCGACGAGGCCGGAACCCTCACTGCCCTCAGTCCGCCCCGGGACACCGGCGACTTCACGGTCCTGAGCGACTACACCCGGCCACACCTCGACCGTGAGAGGAATCGGATCGTCTTCGTCGAGCAGGAGGGTGACGAGGGCGACGGAACCGTCCACGCGCTCGACCTCGGCTCGGGCGAGACCACGCCGATCGGTGAGTGTGAGACCCACTGCCACACGATCACGCTGCCGCCTGGAGCGGAGAGTCCGTTGTTCGGACTGGCCACACATCGGATCGTGGTCGATCCCGGGAGTGGTCTCGCTGCCGCGTCCCACGGCGCCTACGAACCCTCGGTCTTCCTGTTCGACCCCGGTTCCGAGAGCACGGACGGCTTCCCCGAGTTCTCCTACGGCACCGGCGAGCCGACCAACGTCATGGGCGAGGTCGCCCACATGTTCGAGGGCCCCAGCCTCCTGGTCGAGAACGACGAGCTGACCGTGGTGGAGTTCACCGCCGAGGACCTCACCGCGGACGGAGCGGTGGGCGACGACCTCGGCTCCCGGACCCTGGTGCCTCCGAGCGAGCGCACCAACACCTCGCCGCAGCCCTCCCCGGACGGCACCGAGATCGTCTTCCTCTCGGAGACCGAATCCGGTGAGGCGAGCTGGTACCGCGTGCCCTTCGACGGCTCTACAGAGCCCGAGCGGATCTCCGACGTGCCCGCCGAGCACCTGGGGTCGACCATCGTCGCCTGGCAGTGACGCCCGCGACATCCCGGGTACCGGGCAGCGGCGACGACCTCTTGGAACCGGGACGTGTCCGTCCACGACCGCCCGCCCGGACCGCCGGTCCCTCGTCCCACGCCCGGGGGTGACTGAGGTCAGCCGCTCGTGGGAGGACGCCCGGACACGCGTGCGCGCCGCCGGTGTCCCCGGCGGCGCGCACGGTGCGACGGCCTCAGTCCACGCCCGCGGCCTCCAGGGTCCGGCGGTCGGGGGCCTTGGTGAGCAGGCTCGCGACGACCAGGGCGAGCACGGCGGCGGGCAGTGCCACGATCACCCCGTTGAAGCCGCCCGGGGCACCGGCCACCTCCCAGCCGATGGTGACGGCGGTACCGGTGATCAGGGCGGCCACGGCGCCCGCCGTGGTGGCGCGCTTCCAGAACAGGACCGCCAGCACGGCGGGGGTGATCGCCGCGCCGTAGATCGTGTACGAGTACATCTGGAGGTCGAGGACGGTCGGGAAGTACAGGCCCAGGGCGACCGCGACCAGGGCAATGGCGACCACGGACAGGCGCTGCACGATCAGGGTGCCACGCTCGCCCACCTTGCCCCCGCTGAACCTGGCGAACAGGTCGAAGGCGATGTTGGAGGCACCGGAGAGCATGAACGACGAACCGGTGGTGACGACGAACGCGACGGCACCGGCCAGCAGCAGCCCGCCGATGAGCGTGGGCAGGTGGCCGTCGGTGGCCAGGCGCAGGACCGACTCGTCGCCGTTGATCCCGGGCATGAGCACGGCCGCCGAGGTGGCCAGCATGATCACGGGGACGAACACGAAGAAGCTCGCGATGAGCATGCCCAGCGTGGAGTTGCGGGCGGAGCGTTCGTCCTTGGCGGCGGCCAGCCGCTGGTAGAGGTTCTGGTCGGCCAGCAGGAGCAGGAACAGCGGGAGGAAGTAGCCGAGCAGCTGGAGCGGGCTGAGGCCGCCGCTGGGAGTGCGGGCCGCCTCGGGCAGTCCCTCCCAGTAGACGGGCAGTCCGCCGACCGCGACCAGGATCAGCGGCACCGCCACGATCAGCGCGCCGAAGACGAGGATGGCCGAGACGAAGTCGGTGTAGGCGACGGAGAACAGACCGCCGGTGACGGTCAGGATCGTCACGACGGCGGCGACGATCAGCGCGCCCTGGGTCGTGGTGAGCGGCGTGATCAGGGAGAGGACGTATCCGCCGCCGACGAACTGCGAGGCGACCAGACCGACGTAGGCGATGGTGGTGACCACCGCCGCGACGGTGCGCACCCCACTGCCGAAGCGGGCTTCGAGCAGTTCGGGCACGGTGTGGCGGGCGGCCCTGCGGATGCGGCGGGCGGCCAGCAGCAGGACGAGGATGCCCAGTGGCGTGCCGGCGAAGAAGATCATGCCGGCCATGGGGCCGTAGTTGTAGGCGAAGTTCGCGCCACCGATGATCGTGCCCGATCCGACCCAGGTCACGATGAGCGTGGCGATCATGACGGGTGTGGACAGGCTCCGCCCGGCGAAGAGGAAGTCCTCACCGGTGCGGACCTTGGAGGACCGGGAGTAGTACAGGCCGATCCCGACCATCACCAGCAGGTAGGCGGTGATGAGGACCAGGTGGGTCGTTTGCATGGGCTGCCTCAGGAGGGGACACGATGGGGTGAACGGCGGGTGAAGCCCGATGTAACCAGCAACGATGCCCCGAATGCAATGCTTGTTGCAATTGGTGTGACCCAGATCATCCTAGAAGAGGTCGGCTCGCCGCCAGAACTCCTCGGCCCGCCGGACCGACTCCAGCGCCGCGTCGCCCCCGATCCTGGCCAGTTCCGCGAGCACCGCGTGCACGACCGTCATCGCCGCCGTCAGGGACGGGAACATGCCCACCCCCTCGCTGGGTACGGCCACGACGTGGTCGGCCAGCGCCCCCAGGGGCGAGTCCCGCCGGTCGGTGATGAGGGCGATCGCCACCGACTCCTCGGCGGCGATCTCCACCGCGCGACGCAGCCCGACCGGGAGCATCCACAGGTCGCAGACCACGAGCAGGTCGCCCTCTCCCATCCGTGCCAGGGCGTTGGCCAGGGCGGTGCCTCCGGAGTCGTGGAGGCGCACGTCGTAGCCCATGATCCCGGCGGCGTGGGAGAGCTGCACGCCCGGGGCCGCGAAGGTGCCCGAGCCCAGGACCAGGGTGTTCCGTGCCCCGTGGATGGCGGCGGCGACGGCCCGCACCCGGTCGGGTTCGAGCGTCCGCTCCAGGAGTCGCAGGTTCTCCCGGTCCGAGCGCACCGCCGCGCGCACCGGGTCGGTGTCGGAGCCCGCGTGCTCGGCCAGCACCTCTCCCGCGCTGAGCGAGGCCAGGTAGCGCGAACGCAGCTCGACGCGCAGGGCGGGCCACCCGGTGAAGCCGAGCTGCTGGGCCGCGCGGACCACGGTGGCGACGTTGACCTCCGCCCTGGACGCCACCTCGGCGGCGGTCGCGTAGGAGGCGAACCGGGGCTCGTCCCGCAGGACGTGCAGGACCCTCTCGCTGGCCCTGCCCAGGCGCCCCCGCGCGAGCGTCTCCTCGATCCAGTCCGCCATCAGTCCTCCTCCGTTCGAGCGGTCCGGACCACCCGGGTCGCGCCCATCCAGCGATACCACCCCCGCTCGACAACCGAGGCCCGGTGCAACGTATATTGCATCTCGTCGCCGCGAATCGACCCGCGACGGACCGCGCACCCGACCCTGGAGGTTCCCCGTGACCGACGGCCCCCGGCCCACCGCCTACACGAACACGGCCCTGCTCGACCCCGAGACCGGCACCCGGACCCCCGGGTCCTGGCTGCTCGTCGAGGACGGCGTCATCGCGGCGCGCGGCACGGGCGAGGTGCCGGTCTCCGTCACCGACCGCGCGGAGACGGTCGACCTCGGCGGGGCCACCCTCATGCCCGGCCTCGTCGACTCCCACGTCCACGTCACCGCGCTCAGCGCGGACCTCGGCGCGGTCGGTGACCACTCCCCCTCCTACGTCGCGGCCTTCGCCGCCCGGTCCCTGTCCGACATGCTGGGGCGCGGCTTCACCACGGTGCGCGACGTGGGCGGCGCCGACTGGGGTCTGGCCGAGGCCGTGGACGACGGGCTCGTGGACGGCCCCCGCCTCGTGTTCGGCGGCAAGGCGCTCTCCCAGACCGGAGGGCACGGCGACTTCCGGCCGCGCGGGCGACACGGCACCGACCAGCACGGGTGCTGCCCCGGCGCGGGGCTGGTCTGCGACGGCCCCGTCGAGTTCCGCAAGGCCGCGCGTGAACAGCTCCGCACCGGCGCCCACCACGTCAAGGTGATGCTCTCGGGCGGAGTGGCCTCCCCCACCGACCGGATCGACTCCACCCAGTCCTCCGAGGACGAACTGCGGGCGGTCGTCGAGGAGGCCGAGGCCGCCAACCGGTACGTCACCGGGCACGCCTACACCGCGCGGGCGGTCAACCGGGGCCTGCGCCTGGGTGTGCGCTGCATCGAGCACGGCAACCTCATCGACCAGAGCAGTGTGGAGCTGTTCGTGGAGCACGGGGCCTTCCTGGTACCGACCCTGGTCACCTACCGCGAACTGTCGCGCCAGGGCGCGCGCAACGGGCTTCCCGCCGAGAGCCAGGCCAAGGTGGACACGGTGCTGCACAAGGGGCTGGAGGCCCTGCGGATGGCGCACGAGGGCGGCGTGCGCCTGGTGTTCGGCACGGACCTGCTCGGCGGGATGCAGGCGCACCAGAGCGCCGAGTTCGCCCTTCGCGGCGAGGTCCAGCCCGCGGCCGACGTGGTGCGCTCGGCCACCAGTGAGGCGGCCGCGCTCCTCGGACTGGAGGGCGAGATCGGCACGTTGCGCACGGGGGCGCGGGCCGACCTGATCGTCGTGGACGGCGACCCGCTTTCCGACCTCACCCTGCTGGCCGAACCGGAGCGCGGTGTGCGCGCGGTCCTGCGCGACGGTGTGATCCGCCGCTCCCGCGCGTAGCGGAAGCGGGGAACGGGGGCCGGTCGGACCGGATCGGCCGGACGGCCCCCGTCAGCGACGGTTGCCGAACCACCCGGCCGAGGCCGCCTGGCCAGGCGGCCGCCGGCGGGGGGGTGGGGGTTTAAAAAACGGGGGCGGGAGGGGGTGTTAGGGGTGTGGGACCAAAAGCAGCCGCTCGGCCAGAT